>CAWUOG010000016.1:0-21232 GCA_963923875.1 uncultured Alphaproteobacteria bacterium | reverse complement strand
ACGCCGAACTTCGGCCGCAAGTCGCTGAACGAGATCAAGGAAGTGCTGGCCGGCATGGGCCTCCACCTGGGCATGGAAATCCCGGGCTGGCCGCCGGACAACATCGAGGAAATGGCCAAGCGGCTGGAAGAGCCGTACTAGGCCGACAGAGGGACAACAGTCATGCGTCACAACAATCGCGGCCGGAAGTTCCACCGCACCGCCGAGCATCGCAAGGCGATGTTCATGAATCTCGCCGGCGCTCTCATCAAGCACGAGCAGATCACGACCACGCTGCACAAGGCGAAGGACCTGCGTCCGATCGTCGAGAAGCTGGTCACGCTGGGCAAGAAGGGTGGCCTGCACGCTCGCCGCCAGGCTATCGGCTTCCTGCGCGATCCCTACATCGCCGACAAGCTCTTCACCACGCTGGGCCCGCGCTATTCCAAGCGCAACGGCGGGTACCTGCGGGTCCTGAAGGCGGGCTTCCGCTTCGGCGACATGGCGCCGATGGCCGTGATCGAGTTCGTCGAGCGCGACGTCGCCGCCAAGGGCCAGGACTCCGGACCTTCGGCCGAGCCGCAGGAACAGCAGGAAGCGGCATAAGCCAACTCCACCGACAGGAATACGAGAACGCCCGGTCGATCGACCGGGCGTTTTTGTTTGTGGTGCCTCAGGGTAACCGAACGTTGCCGCAGGCCGCGTCGGCGCGAACTGAGGCCCTGCGTCGATGCGCAGTGCCCGTGTTGCAATTGTGCGCGGCCCACTCGGCCAGGACCGCCGTCAGAATTGTTCCTCTGTGAGCGCGAACACGGTGCGGCCCGCGGCCTTGAGCGGGCCGAGCTGGGCCAGCGCCGGCGGCAGGATCACCTCGGCATAGAAACGGGCGGTTACGACCTTGGCTTCGAGGAACTTCGGATCGCCATCCCGCGTCGCCAGCCGCTGTTGGGCTACGAGCGCGCTCTTCGCCAGCAGCCAGCCGCCGAGCGCGGTGCCGGCAAGCCGCAGGAAGGGCACCGAGCCCGCAAGCGCATTGGTCAGGTCCTTGGAGGCGGTTCCAGCGACCCACCTGGTGGCGTCTTCCAGCGCGGACGCGGCACTCTCGATGCCGGAGGCGATGGCGGCGAGATCGTCGCCGGGCGCCTTCTTGAGGTCGCCCACGAGGGCGCGCATCTCGGCGACCAGGCCCAGCATGGTCTCGCCGCCATCCTTGGTGACCTTGCGTCCGACCAGGTCGCGCGCCTGGATGCCGTTGGTGCCCTCATAGATCGGCAGGATGCGCGCATCGCGGAGGTGCTGGGCGGCGCCTGTCTCCTCTATGAAGCCCATGCCGCCGTGGATCTGCACGCCGGTCGAGGCGATCTCGTTACCGAGGTCGGTGAACCATGCCTTGACGATCGGGATCAGCAGATCGACCCGGTCCTGCTGCTTGCGCGCCGCCTCGCGGTCGGCCGTCTTCAGCGAGCCGTCGATACCGGCGGCGGTGTAGTAGCCCAGCGCGCGCATCGCCTCGATTTGGGCGCGCATGGTCATCAGCATGCGTCGCACGTCGGCATGATGGACGATCGAGACCGATTGCGGTTGCGGGCTGCCGTCGTCCTTGGATTGTACGCGGGTGCGGGCGAAGGCGGCGGCCTGCTGATAGGCGCGTTCGGCGATTGCCAGCCCCTGGATGCCGACCGAAAGGCGGGCGTTGTTCATCATGGTGAACATGTAGGAGAGCCCGCGGCCTTCCTCGCCGACGAGATAGCCGACGGCGCCGCCGTCGTCGCCGAAGCTCATCACGCAGGTCGGGCTGGCATGGATGCCGAGCTTGTGCTCGAGCGAGACGCAACGCAGGTCGTTGCGCTTGCCCGGCTTGCCGTCCGCACCCGGCAGGAATTTCGGTACGATGAACAGCGAGATGCCGCGCACGCCGGCCGGAGCGTCGGGTGTCCGGGCCAGTACGAGGTGCACGATGTTCTCCGTCAGATCGTGCTCGCCGTAGGTGATGAAGATCTTCTGGCCGGTGATCTTGTAGTGGTCGCCGTCCTTGACCGCCCGGCTCTTGAGCTGGCCGAGGTCGGAGCCGGCCTGCGGCTCGGTTAGGTTCATCGTGCCGGTCCACTCGCCCGAGATCATCCTGGGCAGATAGGTCGCCTTCTGCTCGGCCGAGCCGTGATGGTGGATGGCGTCGATCGCGCCCTGGTTCAGCAGCAGCACCAGCCCGAAGCCCATGTTGGCCGCCTGCCACATCTCCTGCACCGTGGTTGCGAGCAGCCAGGGCATGCCCTGGCCGCCGAACTCCGGATCGAACGGCAGGGAGTTCCAGCCGCCGTCGACGAACTCCTTGTAGATGCCGGTGAAGCCCGGCGCGGTGCGGACAACGCCGTTCTCGAGCCTGGCGCCGACCTTGTCGCCGTCGCGGTTGAGCGGGGCGAGGCCGTTGCCGGCGAGCTTGGCTGCTTCTTCCAGAACGGCATCGACGGTGTCATCGGTCGCATGTTCGTAGCCGGGCAGGGCGGCGATGCGCTCCAGGCCCGCCACTTCGCGCAAGGCGAAACGCATGTCGGCCAGGGGGGCGGTATAGGTCATGTCACTTCCTCCACACGGCAATATGCCGTGCCGGACGGGCTTTGCACACGGTCGCGTTCGCCGCGGCGGTCGGCTAATCTCGGACAACATGTCCGATACAGTCCTGCTCACGATCGACGGCCCGCGCGCCACCATCACCCTGAACGACCCGGCCAAGCACAATCGGCTGGACCCGGCCGGCCTCGGAAGGCTGCGTGCGGCGATCGAAAAGGCCGACGCCGACCCCAACGTGCGGGTCACGGTCCTGACCGGCGCCGGCGAGAAGACTTTCTGCTCCGGCTACGATCTGGGCTCGATCCCGTCCGGCAAGAGCGCCAAGCCCTCGTCGGAGACCGAGCGCGACAGCTTCGAGACGGTGATGGACCGGCTGGAAGCCATGCGCATGCCGACGCTCTGCGCGCTGAACGGCGGCGTCTACGGCGGCGCAACCGACATGGCGCTGGCCTGCGATTTCCGGATGGGTGTGAAGGGCATGAAATTCTTCATGCCTGCCGCGCGCTTCGGCCTGCACTACTACCCGAGCGGCCTGCGTCGCTACACGCAGAAGGTCAGCCCGAGCTTCGCCAAGCGGGCTTTCCTGCTGTCGGAGGATTTCTCCGACGAGGATCTGCTGCGCGTGGGCTATCTCGACTGGCTGGTCGATCGGTCGGAATTCGCCAAGAAGGTCGACGAGGTCGCGACCCGGCTGGCCGGTCTGGCGCCGCTCTCCATGTCCAACATGAAGCGCGCGATCGAGCAGTTCGCCCAGGCCGAACCGGACATCCCGAAGATTCGCGACGGCATTCGTCAGTGCCAGACCTCGGACGATCTGCGTGAGGGACTGTCCGCTCTCAAGGAACGCCGGGCGCCCGCTTTCAAGGGGCGCTGATATGCGCGCCTGCCGGCAGGTCTCCCGGCTGGCTGTTGCATTGGTATTGTTGCTCGCGGCCGGCCGGGCCGAGGCGCAGCAGGTCGATTTCAGCAAGGTGAGCCGTGGCGGCAGCGATCAATTGAGCTGGCGCTGGCGCGGCAATGACGGACGCGACCTTGCGACTTCGTTCACCCTCAGCAAGGAGGCCATCGGCGAGGCCGAGGCTTCGTTTCGCGACTTCAGCATGGACACGATGTGGCGCCAGCTCGAGGCCGATCTGCGCGGCGACATCGATCGCCTGGGGCAGGGCATGCAGGTCAAGCTGACCCGCAACCGCGACGGCATCCACTGGGACGTTGCAGGCAAGAACCAGGCGGCCGTCGACAAGCTGTCCAAGCAGCTCCAGGAGCGGCTGGAGGCCGGTCTGAAGGAGTACCTCGCGCGCTACCTGCGCATGCGGGTCGGCAACCGCGTACTGGTCGATTTCGCCGCCGCCACGGCGGCCCAGCAAAAGCCCCTGCGCGCCGTGGCCCGGGCGTTCGGCGCCCTGCCCAGCGTGGTCGACAGCGATCGCGCGCGCATCGGCCTGGCGCTCGGCTTCTTCCAGCAGATTCCCTACGCGAGGCTCGAGGACAAGGACCGTCGTGGCGGTGACTTTCTGCCGGCGCCGGCGCTTTTGGCGCAGAATAGGGGCGATTGCGACAGCAAGGCTGTGGCGCTGGCCGCTGTGCTGCGCACCTATACACCAGGCAGGAAGTTCGCGGTCGTTACAATGCCCGGTCACGCCATCCTGGCGGTCGACCTGCCGTCGGACCCGGAAGACTGGGCGATTCGCGCAGATGGCCGGCAATTTGTCGCCCTCGAGGTGGCGGGCCCCGCCATGGCGGGCGTCGGGCAGGTCGGAGCGGCCACCGCCCGGATGCTGAAGGAGGGGCGCGAAGTCGAGATTTGGCCGCTAAACTAGGTGTAGCACTAGGAGCATCATGGCGAACCTGCAGCGCCGCCTCGCGGCCATCGTCCACGCCGATCTCGCCGGCTTCACGCGCATGATGGAGGGCGCGGAAACCCGTACCTTCCGGCACCTGAAGACTGCCCAGATCGAGGTCTGGCGGCCGGCGATCGATGCCGGCGGCGGTCGCCTCGTCGGCACGGCAGGCGACGCCATGCTGGCCGAGTTCGGCTCGGCGGTCGCCGCCGTCGCCGCCGCGATCGACATCCAGGAACGCATGGCGCGCTTCAACGAGCAGCTCGACGAGAGCCAGCGCATGCTGTTCCGCATCGGCGTGCATCTCGGCGAGGTGATCGTCGATGACGAGGACCAGAACATCTTCGGTGACGGCGTCAATCTCGCCGCCCGCATCCAGGCCAAGGCCGATCCCGGCGGCATTGCCGTGTCGCGCACCGTACGTGACATGACCGAGCTCAAGATCGACTACGCCTTCGTCGACGGCGGCGAGCACCAGTTGAAGAACGTTAGCCGTGCCGTGCACATCTATCACGTGCGCGCCGCCGCGACCTCTGCGGTCAAGACGACGACCAAGATCCTGCCGCAGATCACGCTGCGATTCGAAGGCGCCGATTCGACCGGCAACAAGTTCGCCTTCGACGTGGCGCTCGACAAGCTGATGGCGCAGCCCAAGGGCATGACGATCGGCCGCGCCGCCGACCAGTGCGACCTCGTGGTGGCTCATCCCACGGTGTCGCGCCGCCATGCCCGGCTGTCCTTCACCAGCGAGGCGCTGCAGATCGAAGATCTAGGCTCGACCAACGGCACCTCGGTCAACGGTGCGGCACTTGCCGCCAGCACGCCGGCAGCGCTGCATGCCGGCGGCAAGGTGCGCATCGGCGACGTCGAGCTGACCGTGCGGCAGGTTTAGCTCCGGCATGTCCTCCACCACCGAACCGCCGAAGGACGGCGCCGAGGTCGACTTCGCTTCGCTGAAGGTCGGTCAGACCATCGGTCGCTACGAAATTCTGTCGATCCTGGGACAGGGCGGCTTCGGCATCACCTACCGCGCCCGCGACATCCAGCTCGGCCGCGACGTGGCGATCAAGGAGTACCTGCCGTCGGCACTGGCGGTGCGCCAGGACGGTGTCACCGTGCTGCCGCGATCGACCAAGCTCGCCGAGGATTTTTCCTGGGGCCGTCAGCGTTTCGTCGACGAGGGCCGAACGCTTGCCAGCCTGCACCGTGCGCCGGCGATCGTGCATGTCTTCGATTTTCTCGAGGCCAACGGTACTGCCTATATCGTCATGGAGCTGTTGAGCGGCGAGACGATGGAAGATCGCCTCAGGCGCGAGGGCAAGCTCGATGCCGAGGCGATCGAGCGAATCCTGTGGCCGCTGCTCGACGGGCTCGAGCAAGTACACAGCACCGGCTTCCTGCATCGCGACATCAAGCCGGCAAACATCCTGCTCGATGCCGAAGGAAAGCCGACGCTGATCGACTTCGGCGCCTCGCGCGCGGCGATGGCCGGCCGGACCACGGCGATGACGGCGATCTTCACGCCGGGTTATGCCGCAAGCGAGCAAATGACATCGGCCCGGCAGGGGCCGTGGACCGACATCTACGGCCTTTCGGCGACGCTCTATCACGCGATCACTGGAGAGGCGCCGCCTTCGGCCTTCGACCGGCTGCTCGACGATTCCTATCAGCCCCTGAGTAAGCTCGCGCCTCCGGGCCTGCCGGCCGGCATCTGCGCCGGCATCGATGCCGGCCTTGAGGTCAAGGCCACCGACCGGCCGCAGAGCATCGCGGGTTGGCGGCCAATCCTTGGCCTCGCCGCGGCGCCGCAGGCCGACGCGACGGTTGTGATCGGCAAGGCGGCTCCTGCGGCAGTGACGCAGGTCGTGCGCGGGCGTGGTTCGGTGCTGGAGCAGGCTCCGGCTGGACCGGCGACTGCCACGCCGCCGCCGGCCGCGCGCAAGCCGATCGGTCTGTGGCTCGGGCTCGCGGCCGTGCTGTTGATCCTGCTGGGCGGTGGCGGCTATTTCGCGCTGGCGCCGCGCGGTCCCGATCCCGAGGCGGTCAAGGCGCGCGCCGCCGCCGACGCAGCCGAGGCTGCGCGCGTGAAGGCCGAGCAGGAGGCCGCGGCCTTGCGAGCCGAGCGCGAGAAGGCCGAACGCGAAGCGGCAGAGAAGGCGCGCCAGGCTGCCGAAGCCGAACGCCAGAAGCAGCTCGAGGAGGAAACCCGCCGCAAGATCGAGGCGGAGTACGCCGAGAAGCAGAAGGCCGAGGCCGACAAGAAGCGCGCCGACGACGAGGCGCGCGCCAAGGCCGAACAGGAGGCGGAGGCCAGGCGCAAGGCGATCGAGTTCGTCGAAGGCAACTTCGATCATTTCGGCAAGAGCTTGCTCTATATCGGACTCGTCGGCCGCACGCCGGATCTGCACCTGCAAGGCGTCGACATCGTCGACGATCCGGCGCTGCGGCAGCTCGCTGTCAATGCGCTGGCCAGCCAACCGCGTAACCTGCGTTGCCGTCAGACCGACCGGCTGACCGACGGCACGCCCCTCTACCGCTGCCTGATCACGCAGCTCAACGCCAAGCCGCCGCTCGATGCCGTTCCGGACAGCGATCGGGTCGATCTCGCCCTGGCGCTGGTCAGGAACGGCGTGCTGCTGGCGTCCTGCGACGCGCCACGTATTTACGCAGACGCTGAAGACGAAGCCCGTGGCCGCAACGCGGCGCTTTGGAGTAGAGTGAAGGTCCTCGAATACAAGAAAAGGTGCGCCCGATGAACGCTGTGATTGCCATCAATGGATCGCGCGCGGCACGCAAGGCCGTGACGGCCGTCGCCCTGGTCGCGACCCTCGGAGTCGCGACGGCCTGCGTCGACGATCGCGGAGGTCCATCGAACCAGACCACCGGTACGGTCGCGGGCGCCGCGGTCGGCGGCCTGATTGGCGGCCTGGCCTTCAATTCGGTCGGCGGCGTCGTAGGTGGCGCGCTGGTCGGCGCGCTCGCCGGCAATCTGGTCGGCCGCGCCCTCGACGAGCAGGAGCGCCGGCGGCTCGCCGAGGCGACGCAGCGTGCCTTTGTCGCCGATACCAACCAGCCCACGACCTACACGGTCGAACCGACCAGCCGGCAGGCCAGCGCCTCGGGGGGCGTCAGCGCCACCAATACGCCGACCGGCTCGGCGCAGCCGACGGTCGTTTCGGCCAAGCCGGTGGGTCCGGCCGCCAAGCGCACCGACGGCAGCACCTGCCGGCCGATCGAGATGACGGCCACCAAGAACGGCCAGACCACCACCGAGACGACGACCTTCTGCCAGGCCGCGGGCTCGAACGACCTGAAGCCGCTGCAGGTCTGACGAAGGCGACGTTGCCGGTCCTGCGGCCCCGTGGCACGCTTGCTGCGGCCGGGGCTGCATGACTGACGCCATCAACCAGGGCGCGGGAGCGCAACAGGGCACGACGACGAACGCCGTAGCCGGCGCGGGCGCGGCGGACGTCGATTTCGTGGCGCTGAAGCCTGGCCAGGCGGTCGGCCGCTACGAGATCGTGGCGGTGCTGGGTCAGGGCGGGTTCGGCATCACCTATCGCGCGCGCGATGCCCAGCTGGGCCGCGATGTGGCCGTCAAGGAGTATCTGCCATCGGCGCTGGCGGTCCGCCAGGACGGCGTCACCGTGCTGCCGCGCACGACCAAGATGGCCGATGACTTCACCTGGGGCCGCGACCGGTTCGTGGCCGAAGGCCGCACGCTCGCGAGCCTCGAGCACGCGCCGGCCATCGTCCCGGTCTTCGACTTCCTCGAGGCCAACGGCACCGCCTACATCGTCATGAAGCTGGTGCCGGGCGACACGCTCGAGCATCGCATCAAGCAAGGTCCGCTCTCGCCGGCCGAGATCGACCGCATCCTGTGGCCGTTGCTCGACGGGCTGGCCAAGGTCCATGCGGCCGGCTTCCTTCACCGCGACATCAAGCCCGCCAACATCCTGCTCGACGCCGACGGCAATCCGACCCTGATCGACTTCGGCGCCTCGCGCGCGGCGATGGCCGGCCGCACGTCGGTGATGACCGCGATCTTCACGCCAGGCTATGCCGCGGCCGAGCAGATGACCTCGGCCAAGCAGGGACCGTGGAGCGATATCTACGGCCTGTCGGCGACGCTCTATCACGCGATCACCGGCCAGGCCCCCCCATCGGCCTTCGACCGCATGCTGGAGGACGGTTGTCAGCCGCTGGCCCGGCTGGCGCCAGCGGGCTTTTCGCCCGGGCTGCTGGTCGGCATCGATGCCGGCCTCGCCGTGAAGGCGAGCGATCGGCCGCAAAGCATCGAGGGCTGGCGGACCATCCTTGGCCAGGTTGGCGCAGTTGGCGCACCGGCGACGGTCGTTCTGACGCGCGGCGGTCCGGCCGTCGCACCCGTATCCGAGCCGGGGCCGGTGTCCATGCAGGCGCCACGGCCGCCGGTTGAAGCGTCCCTGTCGGCGGCTGCACAGCCGGGCCGCGGCAAGGGCCTGTGGCTGGGCATCGCGCTGGCCCTTCTCATCGTACTGGGGGGTGGCGGCTATTATGCGGCCACACGCCTGTATGGGCCCGATCCTGCGATGGAGGCCGCGCGCCAACAGCAGGCCGCGGCCGATGCCGAGATCGCGCGTCTGCGGCGTGAAAACGCCGCTCGCGAGAAAGCCGACGCCGACGCGGCCATGCGCCGCCAGGTCGAGGAAGAAACCCGCAAGAAGATTGCCGCGGAGGAGGCAGAACGCCGCAAACGGACCGAGGCGGCGCGCCAGAACCAGCTCAAGGCAGAGGCCGAGGCGCAACGCGCCGCCGAGCAGGCGGAGACCGAGCTGCGCCACACGATTCTCAACCGACAGCACATCCAGGTGGCGCTGACCTCGCTCGGCTTCCCTGTGGGGGCGATCGACGGTGTCTTCACGCCGCGCACCCGCGAGCAGATCGCCGCCTGGCAACGGGCGCGGACCTTTCTTGCGACCGGTTATCTCGACGGGCCGCAATATCACGCACTGCTTCGCGAGGGCTCGGCGGCCATCACCAAGTACGACGAGAGCCAGAAGAAGCTGGATGACGACCGCAGAGCCGAAGAGGCCAGGCGCAAGGCGGAGGAGGATGCGCTGCTTCGCGCTGCAGCAGCGCCGCCGGCTGCTCTGCCAGGTGCTCCCCAGCCGCCAGGAGCGGCGGTACGGCCCGGCGGCACCGACGGAATCTGGCAGGGAATCTACGAGTGCCCGAATCCGCGCGGCGGCGAAGGGCTGCGCGTCACCTTCACGATAAATGTCCGCAACGGCACCGGAAACTGGGTCCCGAACACGACGCGCGGCACGATGTCCATGACGCTGACGATTTCCGGCAACACGGCGCAGATATCGCGCGTGGTCCTGCAGGGGGTGAATTCCTCGACGCAACCATTCGCGCCGGCCGATGCGACCGGGCCCACTCGCGTGTTCACGCTGGAGGGTACGGTGAATGGCGACATCATCACCGCTCAGGGAATCGAGACCCCGCCCGGGCGAACCTGCACCGCAACCATCAACCGGCGCTAGATTTCAGGACAGAGGAACAAGATGACAACCAACGTGAAGGCGCGCGCCTTGCGCGAACTGCTGGCCAAGGGCGAATTCATCCTGGCGCCGGGGATCTTCGACGGCATCTCGGCGCGCGTCGCCGACAGCATGGGGTTTCCCGCGCTCTACATGACGGGCTACGGCGCCACCGCTTCGATGCTCGGCCTGCCCGATGCGGGCCTCGCCACCTACTCCGACATGGTCGGCCGCGCGGAGATGATCTGCTCGGTGATCCAGACGCCGCTGATCGCCGACGCCGACACGGGCTACGGCGGCCTGCTGAACGTCCAGCGCACGGTGCGCGGCTACGAGGCTGCGGGCGTGGCCGCGATCCAGATCGAGGACCAGGAGATGCCCAAGAAGTGCGGCCACACGCCCGGCCGCCGGGTCGTGCCGGCCGAGGACATGGTGCTCAAGATCAGGGTCGCCGCCGAGGCGCGCCGTGACGAGGCGACGCTGATCGTGGCGCGTACCGACGCCCGCACGGCCCTGGGCCTCGACGAGGCGCTGCGCCGCGCCCGGCTTTACGAGGACGCCGGTGCCGACGTGATATTCGTCGAATCGCCCGAGAGCGAGGCCGAGCTGGAGCGCATCGGCAAGGAGGTGAGCAAGCCTCTGCTCGCCAACATGGTCGAGTTCGGCAAGACGCCGAGGGTCGAGGTCGCCCGGCTGCGTAAATGGGGCTTCGACCTCGCGATCTATCCCGGCCTGGGCTTCAGCGTCGCCGCCGAGGCGATGCGGCAGGCCTGGACCTACCTCAAGGACAAGGGCACCTCGAACGGCATATCGGTGCCGCAATTCAAGGGCATGCACGAGCTCATGGGCTTTTCCGAGGTCTGGGATTTCGAGAAGAAGTGGGCGCAACCGTGAACGGCCGCCGGCCGAACTTCCTCGAGTTCGTCTCCCGTCTGCCGCCGCGCATCTGGCTGCAGGCGGCGCTCGGCCTGATCGGTTTCGCCGTTCTCGCCGTGCTGGGCTTCGCGGTGATCGCGGGCTTCATTGCGATCGTGGTGTTTGTCCTGCTGATCTACCGCCTGCGCGCCTGGCTCGGGTCGCTGTTTTCCGGCCGTCCCGTGGCCGGTCCGCCGGCGCGCGACGACCGCCATGTCACCGACGTCACCTACGAGATCGTCGACCGCCGGGGCGACAAGCGTCCCTAGCGGACGCTAGACCTGGATCACCTTGCCCGGGTTCATCAGATTGTCCGGGTCGAGCGCGCGCTTGAGCGAGCGCATCACGTCGAGCTCGATCTTGGTCCGGTAGTGCGCGAGCTCCTCGACCTTGATGCGGCCGATGCCGTGCTCGGCCGAGATCGAGCCGCCATATGAGGTTACGAGGTCGTAGACCCCGCCGCTGATCGCCTCGCCATGCTTCATGAATTCGGGCTTGGACCAGCCGGCCGGCGCCTGGCAGTTGAAATGCAGGTTGCCGTCGCCGACGTGGCCGAAGATCAGCGGCCGGCAGCCGGGCAGGGCCTTGGTCATCGCCGCCACGCCCTCCGGCACGAAGCCCGGGATCTTGCTCACCGCCACCGAGATGTCGTGCTTGATCGAGGGGCCCTCGCGCTTGGACGCCTCGGTGTGGTTCTCGCGCAGCATCCACAGCGCCTTGGACTGCGCCTCGGTCTGGGCGATCACGGCGTCGAGCACCAGGCCCTTTTCCATGGCCTCGCCGAGATAGGCTTCCATCTTCTCGCGCAGGCCAGACTGGTCCGCGTTTGACGCGGACTGGTTCGCGCCTTCACGCGGCGGCCGCGTCGAGGCCCACTCCATCAGCACGTACCATTCGTGCTTCTCGGACAGCGGATCGGCGGTCCCGGCGATGTGCTGCAGCACCAGGTCGATGCCCTGGCGACCCATCAGCTCGCACGAGGTGACATTGTCTTCGGAGGCGGCATAGGCGCCGCTCAGCAGCTCGACCGCGGCCTGCGGGGAGGGGATGGCCGACCACGAGGTCGCGTGGTCCTTGGGCTTGGGCCAGAGTTTCAGCACTGCCTTGGTGATGATGCCCAAGGTGCCTTCGGCACCGAGGTAGAGGTCGCGCAGATCGTAGCCGGTATTGTCCTTCTTGAGCGCCCGCATGCCGTCCCAGATGTCGCCGTTGGGCAGCACGACCTCGAGCCCGAGCACGAGCTGGCGGGCGTTGCCGTAATGCAGCACCTGCACGCCGCCGGCATTGGTCGAGAGATTACCGCCGATCGTGCAGCTGCCCTCGGCGCCGAGGCTGAGCGGAAACAGCCGGTCGTTGTCGGCGGCCTTGTCCTGGATGGTCTTCAGCACCACGCCGGCCTCGACGGTCATGGTGTAGCCGACCTTGTCGACCTCGAAGATGCGGTTCATGCGGGTGAGCGACAGCACGATCTCGCGGCCGTTCTCCTGCGGCGTGGCGCCGCCCGACATGCCGGTGTTGCCGCCCTGGGGCACGATCGCGACCTTCTCGGACGCGCACAGCTTCACGACCTTCGACACTTCCTCGGTGGTCGCCGGCCGTACGATGGCCAGCGCCTTGCCGAGATAGTTCTCGCGCCAGTCGGTCAGGAAGGGGTGCTTCTCCCTGTCGTCGAGGATCAGCCCCTTGTCGCCGACGATGTCCCTGAGCTTGCCGACGAAATCGCTCATGAAAGCCGGAGCACCTTGCCGGGGTTCATGATGTTCTTCGGGTCGAGCGCGCGCTTGATGGTCCGCATCGTGTCGAGCTCGATCTTGCTGCGGTAGTGCTGCAGTTCGTCGAGCTTCTCGATGCCGATGCCATGCTCGGCCGAGATCGATCCCGCCATCGAGGTGATCAGGTCGTTCACGGCGCGTGTGATTGCCGGCGCATATTGCTGCAGCGTCGCGCGGTCCATGCCCTTGGGCGCGGCGAAGCCAAAATGGATGTTGCCGTCGCCGATATGGCCGAGCGGCCGCGGCCGCAGGCCCGGCAGGATGGCGAGGCCGGCCTTGATACCCTGGTCGATGAAGGCCGGAATCTTGGAGATCGACACCGAGATGTCGTAGCTGAGGCCCGGACCCTCGGCGCGGCTCGCCTCGGCGACGCTCTCGCGGATCTTCCACATGTTGCGCGCCTGCGCTTCGCTCTGGGCGATCACGGCGTCGAGCACGCGGCCGGCCTCCATCTGCTCGCCGAGGAATTGCTCCATCTTCTCGGCCATGCCCTCGGCGCCCTCGGCCTTGGGCCGCGACGACGACCATTGCATCAGCAGGAACCACTCGGTGTCGGCCTTCAGCGGATCCTGCACGCCCGCGATGTGGCGCAGCACCATCTCGGTGGCGGCGCGGATCATCAGCTCGCAGGATTCGACGTTGTCCTCCGACGCCGAATGCGCCTCGGACAGGATCTCGATCGCGGCCTGCGGATCGCGGATGGCGAGCCAGGCGGTCGCCACGTCCTTGGAGGCGGGCCACAGCTTCAGCACCGCCTTGGTGATGATGCCGAGCGTGCCTTCGGCGCCCATGAACAGGTGCTTCAGGTCGTAGCCCGTATTGTCCTTCTTGAGCGAGCGCAGGCCGTTCCAGATGTCGCCGTTGGGCAGCACGACTTCGAGCCCGAGCACCAGGTTACGCGCGTTGCCGTAGCGCAGCACCTGGACGCCGCCCGCGTTCGTCGAAAGGTTGCCGCCGATCTGGCAGGAGCCCTGGGCGCCGAGGCTGAGCGGGAAGAAGCGGTCGTGCCTGGCGGCCGTCTCCTGCAGGGTCTGCAGCACGCAGCCCGACTCGACGGTCATCGAGTAGCCGACCGGGTCGACCTCCAGCACCTTGTTGAGCCGGCCGACCGACAGGACGATGCCGCGATGGGTCGGCCATGGCGTGGCGCCGCCCATCAGGCCGGTGTTGCCGGCCTGCGGCACGATCGCGATGCCTTCCTGGGAGCAGAGCTTCACGACGGCCGAGACCTCCTCGACCGTTCCCGGACGGACCACGACGGACGCGCCGCCGACCCTGTTGCGGCCCCAGTCGGTGACGAAGGGCTGCATGTCCTGCTCGCCCGAGACCAGGCCCTTGTCGCCCACGATGGCACGCAGCTTCTCGAGAATGGCGGGCGTGACCGGCGTGGTCGGGATCTGCGGCTGGACGATGTTGTCGGGCATGTTTCCTCGCTTTTGCAGAAGCTTAGCCGCGCCGGCCGGACCCGTCATCCGTGGCGGCCCGGCGCAGCCGGTCGTTGATCGCAAGCCCGAGACCCGCTTCGGGAATGGGCATGACCGCGATGCGGGACGGCCTTTGCGCGTCCAGCGCCCGCAGATGGGCAAACAGATTGGCAGCGGCCTCGGCGAGGTCGCCGGTGGGGCTGAGATTGAGGGTCGTCCGGGCGCCGGGAGGCGGTGAGGGGCCGAACGCCAGCAGGCCCTCGTCGGCCGCGACGGCCGTGGCGCCCAGCCGCACCGGAACGCTCGGCGCGTAGTGGCTGGCGAGTTGGCCCGGCGACTTCAGCGGCGCGTCGCCCGAGGGCAGGGCGTCGCTCACCGCGATCGGGCCGATCACCGCCTCGATCGCCTCGCGCGTGGCGCCCCCCGGCCGCAGCAAGGTGGGGCGCGCGGTCGTGAGATCGAGCACCGTCGACTCGACGCCGACCGTGCATGGCCCGCCGTCGAGAATCATCTTTACGCGGTCGCCGAGCGAGTCGCGGACATGCTCGGCCCGCGTCGGGCTCACGCTGCCGCTGCGGTTGGCCGAGGGCGCCGCGATGGGCCGGCCGGCGGTGCGGATCAGCGCTTGGGCCAGCGGGTGATCCGGCGCGCGGATCGCCACCGTGTCGAGCCCGGCAGTGGTCAGCAGGGCGATCGGCGAGGCCTCGGCGCGCGGCAGCACGAGGGTGAGGGGCCCCGGCCAGAATTTCGCGGCGAGCTTTTCCGCGGTGTCGTTCCAGCGCACATAGCGCTTTGCTTCCTCGGCGCCCGTCACGTGGCTGATCAGCGGATTGAATTTTGGACGGCCCTTGGCCTCGAAGATTTTCGCCACCGCGCGCTCGTTGGTCGCGTCGGCGCCCAGCCCATAGACCGTCTCGGTCGGCAGCGCGACCAGTTCGCCGTCGCGAATGAGCTTCGCCGCCGCCTCGACGTCGCTCATCGCGCGTACGGCGTACGGGCGATGAAGTGCGGGTTGCCGAAGCCCGGCTTGCCATAGGCCAGCGGCCGGCCGTCGGTCGTCACGACTTCGCCGCCCGCCGCCTCGAGCACGCCCTGGCCCGCGGCGGTGTCCCACTCGTTGGTCGGACCGAAGCGCGGGTAGATGTCGGCCTCGCCCTCGGCGATCAGGCAGAACTTCAGCGAGGAGCCCGCCTGCTTGCGTTCGGCGACGGTGAGCCCCTCGTTGCGGAACCAGATGTCGAGGTTGCTGTAGATCGCCGTGCTGCGGCTCGCGAAGGCCGTGAGGCCCGCGGCCGGCGGCTTGCGCACGGAGATGGGCCCGAACGCGCCGCCCTTGTCGCTCTTGTCCGCGCCCAGCCCGCGTGCCCCGCGCCACAGCGTATCGGGCACCGGCGCCAGGACGATGCCCAGGATCGATTTGCCGTCGTCGATCAGGGCGATGTTCACGGTGAACTCGCCGTTCCTCTTGATGAATTCCTTGGTGCCGTCGAGCGGGTCGACCAGCCAGAACGGTCTGCCGTCGAGCTTGGGCACATGGCCTGCCGCCATCTCCTCCTCGGCGACCACGACCAGGCCCGGCGTCAGGTGGCGGAGGCCGGCCACGATGATCGCCTCGGCCGCCTGGTCGGCGTCGGTCACCGGGCTCTTGTCGGCCTTCACCCGCTCGCCCAGGTCGCCGGCATAGATGCGCATGATCTCGCGGGCAGCGTCGCGGGCGAGGCCGGTACAGGCGTCGCGCAGGGTTTCCAGGGAGGGCAGGGCTGGCATGGATTGGACGGCGGCGGTTATAACGCATCCAGCCATGTCGAACAGGCTTCTAGGCGTCATATCGGCTCTGCCCGAGGAGTTCGTGCACCTCTCGGACCGCTCCGGCCAAACCCGCAGCCTGGCCCGGATCTTCGGCGGCTTGAGCTTCTGGAAGGGCCAAATCGCCGGCCGCGACGCCGTGTTCGTCGAATCGGGCGCGGGCAAGGTCAATGCCGGGGTCGCGACCTCGCTGCTGCTCGACCGTTTCGACTGTCGGGCGCTGCTGCTGTGCGGCGTCGCGGGCGGCCTCGATCCGGCGCTCGGGGTCGGCGACGTCGTGGTCGGCACCGGCCACGTGCAGCACGATTACGGCACCCACCGCGAGGGCTATTTCCTGACCATCCAGCCAGGCAGCCGGCCCTCGCGCGGCGGCACCGACTGGCATCCGGGTTACCCTGAGTCCGAGGCCCTGGTCGCCCGCCTGCGCGTCGCCGCCGAAGGGCTGGCGCTCGATCCGCTGCCGGCCGAGGTTGGGGCCGGCAGCCGCGTGCCGTCGGTCCATTTCGGTCCCATCCTGACCGGCGACAGCTTCATCAACGCCGAGGACCACCGCCGGCGCCTGCACCAGGAGTTCTCGGCCAAGGCGGTCGAGATGGAAGGCGGCGCCGTGGCCCAGGTGGCGCGGCGCTGGGGCGGCGACATCCCGTTCGTCAATGTGCGCTGCCTCAGCGACCTCGCCGGCCGCTCCAGCCACCTCGACTTTAAAGCCTTCCTGCCGGTCGCGGCGCGCTACGCCTCGCAGGTCGCGCACCGGCTGGCGCCGGTCATCTAAAGCTCGGCGTAGATTTCCAGCAGGTTGCCGTCGGGATCGCGAAAGAACAGCGCGCGATGACCGAACGGCAGGTTGGTCGGCGGCGACAGCATCGCCACGCCCTTCTGTGTCAGCTCCTCGGCACAGCGGTCGACGTCGGCCACGGGCACCTTGAAGGCGAGTTGCAGCGACGCGGTTCCGGCCGGCACGGGCGCATCCCCCGCGGTGCGGCTGGGCCTGGCAAGCGCCAGCGTATTGCCGCCCAGCTGATACTCCCGCCATCCCGCCGACAGTTCGCGCGCCAGGGCAAGCCCCAGGACGTCTTCGTAGAAGCGCCGCATCGCGTCCATGTCGCGCACGAAGATGACGGTGTAGTCGACCGCCTTGATGGACCTGAACGCACTCACCGAAGGCTACTTCAGGACCCGGCCGGCAACCGCTTCGAGCTTCTTCTTCATCGCCTCGGAGCGCTTCTCCGGCGCGGTAATCAGCGCGTATTCCAGCGCATGGTCGCAGCCCTTGGGGCAGGGCATCGGCCGTGCCTTCTTCAGGAACGGCGCCATCATCACGACCAGCTGCTTGGCCTTCTCGGCATTCTCGCCCAGCACGCGCACGATGTCGGCGACCTGCACATGCTCGTGGTCGGGATGCCAGCAGTCGAAGTCGGTGACCATGGCGACGGTCACGTAACAGATCTCCGCCTCACGGGCGAGCTTGGCCTCCGGCATGTTGGTCATGCCGATCACGTCGCAGCCCCAGCTGCGATAGAGGTTCGACTCCGCGAGGCTGGAGAACTGAGGCCCCTCCATCACCAGGTAGGTGCCGCCGAGCTTCACCGGAAACTTCGCCTCCCGGGCGCAGGCATGGACGGCGTCGGCGAGGCGTCCGCAGGTCGGATGCGCCATCGACACGTGCGCGACGAGGCCCTCGCCGAAGAAGCTCTTCTCGCGGGCGAAGGTGCGGTCGATGAACTGGTCGACCACGACGAAATGGCCCGGTGGCAGGTCCTCGCGCAGCGAGCCGCAGGCCGACAGCGACAGGATATCGGTGACTCCGACCCTCTTCAGTGCGTCGATGTTGGCGCGGTAGTTGATCGAGGAAGGCGAATGGACGTGGCCGCGACCGTGGCGTGGCACGAACACCACCTGCTGCCCCTCCAGCTCGCCGAACAGGAACTCGTCCGAGGTTTCGCCGAACGGCGAGGCGACCCGGCGCCACTGCTCGTTCTTGAGGCCGGCGACGTGATAGATGCCGCTTCCGCCCATGATTCCCAGCACAGTCATCTGCTTCTCCCTTACGGCGGTGGTGTATCATTCCGCGGCAACTAAGGGGAGATTTCCATGGGCAAGCTGAGCGGCAAGATCACCATCGTCACCGGCGCCACCAGCGGTATCGGCCGGCGCACGGCGGAGATCTTCGTGGCCGAGGGCGCCAAGGTCGTGGCAACCGGCCGGCGCGAGGAGCTCGGCCGCTCGCTGGAGGCGAGCCTGGGCAAGGACAATTGCCTCTTCGTGAAGACCGACGCGACCCGGGAGGCCGACGTCAAGGCGATGTTCGAGGCCTGCCTCGCCAAATGGGGCCGCCTCGACTGTCTGTTCAACAATGCCGGCGGGCCCGCGCCGGTCGGCGGCATCGAGACCATTCCCGTGGAAGGCTTCGACGCGGCCATGGCGACCCTGGTGCGCTCGGTGATGCTCGGCATGAAGCATGCGGCACCCATCCTGATGAAGCAGGGCTCGGGCTCCATCATCAACAACGGCTCGATCGCCGGCCGCCGCGCCGGCTACTCGACCTCGATGATCTACGGTGCCGCCAAGGCCGCCGTGAACCATCTCACGGTCTGCGCAGCGATGCAGCTGGGCGAAAAGAACGTGCGCTGCAACTCGATCTCTCCCGGCGGTATCGCCACCGGCATCTTCGCCAAGGCGCTGGGTGTCGAGCCGTCCAAGGCAGACAGCTATGCCGAGGAGGCCAAGAAGATGATGGCCACCATGCAGCCGATCCCGCGCGCCGGCCTGACCGATGACATCGCCAAGGCCGCGGTGTTTCTCGCCTCCGACGATTCGACCTTCATCAACGGCCATGACCTGGTGGTCGATGGCGGCGTGGTCGGCGGCCGGCTGTGGACGCCCCACCAGCAGGGCGTGCAGGCGATGCGTCAGGCCTATGGGGTGGCGGAGGGCTGACGGGAAGTGATCGCGGTCCTGTTCAGCGAAGCCAGCCGATCCGCCTATGCAACGCAAGCCCACGACCGAAAGGAAACCTATACCTTTACCGACGCCTGGGACGAGCCGCGCACCTGGCTGAAGAACGAGTACGCCTACCTCGCCCCCAACGCCGCACGCCTGCTGCTGGCGCGCTGCAACCTAAAGCACGAACTGATCGAGGAGGCACATCTCGACGAGCAGCGGCTCGCCGGCCTGCGGGCGCTGCTGATCCCCAACGCCGGCCACCTGACGCCGCAGACCATCGCGCGCCTCGAAGCGTGGCTGGCTGGCGGCGACCAGCGCCGCCTGATCGTGACCGGCAAGACCAATCTGCCGCCCGCGCTTCTCGGCCTTAAATCCTGCGTGCCGGCAACGGCGGAAGGTTTTACAGGCTGGCGCTGGCGGCCGGGCTCGCCGTTCGCGACCGACGACTGGGAAAAGATCTACGTCAGCTCCTATCGTGGCTTCACCCTCCAGAGGGTCGAGCCGGTGGCGGAAAGCCGCGTGCTGGCCGATCTGGTCGAGTTGACTGGCGATCTTGAGAGCGCCGCGACAGCGACCGTACGCGAGCTCGGCCCGGGCGTCGTCGCCACCGAGCGCACCGTCTATGTCGCCAACCAGGTCCTCGAGATGATCGGTGGCATGCTGCAGGGCCATCTGAACGTCGAGCCGGTGCGCCACTTCACCAATGCGGTGCATTGGGGCGACACGCTGCTGTTCTTCCTGCGCCGGCTGATGCTCGATCTCGGTCTGGGCGATCTCTGGACGACGCGCCTGCGCTCGTTCGGTGCCTATGACGGCGTGCTGTCGTTCCGCCACGACGTCCATGGCATGCGCGACTACAGCTTCCTCGACTACCAGATCCAGAACCTGATCCCGGCGAGCTACGACATCGAGGATCCGTCCTTCACCAGCAACATCACCTGGGACATGGCGCGCGACTGGGTCGGGCGGACCACCCAGCACAGCTTCATCGAACCCGCCTTGCACAACGACAGCTCGATCGGCGGCGATCCGCCGACCGCGATCCACGGCAAGGGCCTGTTCAACCTGGTGAGCGGCGCGCGCAAGTCGCTCGGCATAAGCTTCTGCACCTGCGGGCGGCACGAGGGCGGGCACATGCACCCCGAGACCCTCGACGCCATGGACTATCTCTATGCTAACGACCCGGTGATGCTGGGCACCTGCACGTTCTGCTTCTATCACATGATCGAATACGGCGTGCGCAATCCAGGCATCGTCTGCATCTCGGGCGCGGGCGACCGCGAGGTTACCTACATCACCGACGTGCGCCGCACCATTGCCACGCCCGGCGTCTGGTTCCCGTTCCATCCGGTGGTCACGACCGACAGGGAGTGGCGGCCGCTGCGCGGCTGGGACCGCACCCACGAGTACGACACCAACTACGAGCTGGTGGAGACGGTGTTCGGCGGCCACGGATCGCGCCTCGGATCGCGCCTCGGGGCGCTGCAGGGGGCACACGGGGCCGGCATCGAGGACCGCCTCGAGAACGGCGTCTACAGCTTCCAGTATCATCCCGAGCTGGCGCGCGATCCGTCGGTCAACAACGGCAAGGGCACGCTCGACTACCTGCGCTACTGCATCAATCTCGCCGAGCGCCTGCATTACTGGATCGCCACGCAGGCCGAGCTCTACCAGCGCATGGCCGACTACGAGGCCTTGGCGTTCGACGTGCGCGACGGCGGCCGCGAGGTCACGATCGGCAATCCGACGAACCGTCGCATCGCCGGCATGGTGGTCGAGCAGCGCCTTCCGTTCGGCAGCGTCTGGCACGACGGGCACGAACTGGTGCACGTGGCGCGCGCCGGCCGGCAGGGCTTCGAGACCGGCGGCTTCGTGACCGTGCCGCCGCTCGAGCCGGGTGCGAAGGTGATGCTGCGTTTTGCGGCGGAGGAGCACGATGCCCCGCTGTTGCGCCAGCCTTCCAACAAGGGCCTGGTGGTGCTCGATGCGCGCCGCGATCCGGCAACCGACGAGACGACGATTCTGGTCAGTGTCTGCCGCCGGCAGCCGCTTTGTGTCGAAGGCGTCGATCCCGAGGGCGCCTATGAGGTCGAGATCGAGGGACCGGGCGTGGCGCCGCGCACACAGAATGTGGTCGTGCGGACGGTGCGCAGCATCCAGGCCCGGCTGTCGAAGAAGGCCGACGCCGCGCAGGCGCCGCGCCTCAGGAGCTACACGCCCGGCTGGACGCGCTTCCTCGATCTGGAAATCGAGGGCGAGGAGAACAACTTCGTCGAGCGCACGATCCGTATCCGGCGGATCGCCGAGCCGCGGGCGTCGCAGGTGAGGGCGGAGATCCTGGCGTCGATCCCGGCCAAGCGCGGCCGCGTCACTTGAGCGCCGCGATCGCTACCAGCGCCAGAAGATCGCGAGCAGGATGATGATCGGCAGCGGAATGCCGAGCAGCCACAGAATGAGAC
>CAWUOG010000015.1:0-21573 GCA_963923875.1 uncultured Alphaproteobacteria bacterium | reverse complement strand
TCGGCGCCGGCGCGACGTCGGGCGGCTCGATGGATGCGTCGAACCTCCTGAAGCCCTCGCTGCAGTCGGGCGAGCTGCGTTGCATCGGCTCAACCACCTACAAGGAGTACCGCAATTACTTCGAGAAGGACCGTGCGCTGGTCCGCCGCTTCCAGAAGATCGACGTGCCGGAGCCTTCGGTCGGCGACGCCGTCGAGATCATGAAGGGGCTGAAGCCGGTCTACGAGAAGCACCATCACGTGGCCTACACCGACGACGCCATCAAGGCCGCGGTCGAGCTGTCGGCCCGCTACATTCACGACCGCAAGCTGCCAGACAAGGCGATCGACGTGATCGACGAGGTCGGCGCCGCCCAGATGCTGCGGCCCCAGGACCAGCGCAAGGCGACCATCGACGTGCCAGACATCGAGGAGATCGTCGCCAAGATCGCGCGCATCCCACCCAAGAGCGTGTCGAAGGACGACACCGAACTGCTGCGCAACATCGACCGCGATCTCAAGACCGTGGTGTTCGGCCAGGACAAGGCGATCGACCAGATGGCGGCCGCGATCAAGCTGGCCCGTGCGGGGCTGCGCGCGCCCGAAAAGCCGATCGGCTCCTACCTGCTGGCGGGCCCGACCGGCGTCGGCAAGACCGAGGTCACGCGCCAGCTCGCGCGCCTGCTCGGCCTCGAACTCGTGCGCTTCGACATGTCGGAATACATGGAGCGACACAGCGTCAGCCGCCTGATCGGCGCGCCGCCGGGCTATGTCGGCTTCGACCAGGGCGGCCTGCTGACCGACGCGGTCAATCAGCACCCGCATTGCGTCATTCTGTTCGACGAGATCGAGAAGGCGCATCCCGACGTGTTCAACGTCCTGCTGCAGGTGATGGACTACGGCAAGCTGACCGACCACAACGGCCGGACGGTGGACTTCCGCAACGTCATCCTGTGCATGACGACCAACGCCGGCGCCGCCGACCTGGCCAAGCCCGCGCTGGGCTTCGGTCGCGAGGTCCGGCACGACGAGGATGACGACGCGATCAACCGCCTTTTCGCGCCGGAGTTCCGCAACCGCCTCGACGCGATCATCAAGTTCAACAACCTGCATCCCGACAGCATGGGCAAGGTCGTCGACAAGTTCGTCGCCGAGCTGGAGGCCCAGCTGCTCGACCGTAAAGTGTTCATTGAGTTGAGCGACGGTGCCCGCCGCTGGCTGGCGGAGAAGGGCTACGACCGGCTGTTCGGCGCCCGGCCGCTCGCCCGCATCATCCAGGAGCACCTCAAGAAGCCGCTGGCGGAAGAGGTGCTGTTCGGCAAGCTGGCGAACGGCGGCGGCACGGTACGGGTCGACACCGACGGCGAGGGCGATGCCAAGAAGCTCGCCTTCACCTTCCTGCCGCCCGAGCCGCGGGCCCTGCCGCCCGCGTCCAAAGAGCCGGCGCTCACCGAGTGAAGGCTTTTCGGCCGATTTGGGTTGCGTTTAGGGCCGCGGTGCTTGCCACCGCGGTCTTCGGCGTTGTGACGTTCATTATCGATCGCTCAGGCTGGAAGGGGCTGGTGCTCTTCCAGACCAACTTTACCGACTACGCCGCGTTTCTCGTGATCTTCTTCGTCGGCGTGCTCTGGGTCGGCACCGGCTGACGATCGGCGGCGATCAGCCTTCGTTTTCCTTCCGGAAGGGCGAGTACTGCATGAGGCCCTCGATTTCCTGTTCGACGGCAGGTCGCTCCTGCTTGAGAAAACTGTCGACGGCGCGCCGGAACCCGGGATCGACGATCCAGTGCGCCGAGAAGGTCCTCGTCGGCAGATAGCCGCGCTGGATCTTGTGGTCGCCCTGCGCGCCGGCCTCGACCCGGGCCAGCCCATGCTCGATCGCATGCTCGATCGCCTGGTAGTAGCAGGCCTCGAAATGCAGGAACGCATGGCTCTCGAGGCAGCCCCAATAGCGGCCGTAGAGCGTGTCGTCGCCTCGGAGATTGAGGGCGCCGCCCACGGGGCGGCCATCGGCTTCCGCCATCACCAGCACGACCTTGTCGGCCAGGGTGGCTCCCAGAATGTCGAAGAACGCGCGGGTGAGGTAGGGCGACCCCCACTTGCGCCCGCCGGTGTCCATGTAAAAGGCGAAGAAGGCGTCCCAATGATGCGGCTTGATGTCGTCGCCGCACAGACGATGAATGACCAGGCCTTCGCGGCGCACGCTATCGCGCTCCTTGCGGATCGCCTTGCGCTTGCGCGAGGCCAGCGCGGCGAGGAAGTCGTCGAAGGTCCTGTAGCCGTCGTTGTTCCAGTGATACTGCTGGCCGAGCCGCTGCAGCCAGCCGCGTGCGCCGAAGCGCTTCCAGTCGGCCTCGGTGCAGAAGGTGGCATGCACCGAACTGATTCCGTTATCGTTCGCGATCCGGGCCAGCATGTCGATGAGCGCGTCGCGCACGGCCTCGGCAAGCGGCCCAGGACGGGCAAACAGGCGCGGACCCGGCACCGGCGTGAACGGCACAGCGACCTGCATCTTCGGATAGTAGCGGCCTCCGGCCCGCTCGAAGGCCTGAGCCCAGCCATGGTCGAAGATGTATTCGCCCTGGCTGTGGCTCTTCATGTAGAGCGGGGCGGCGCCCGCCAGGACGCCGTCGGCGCCCTCGGCCAGGAGATATTGAGGGGCCCAGCCGGTGCGTCGTCCGACCGACTTGGAATCCTCCAGCGCCTTTAGGAAGGCGTGACTCAGGAACGGATTGCCTGCCGACCCCGGGGCGAGTGCGCAGGCGTCCCACTGGGCCGCATCGACAGCGGCCAGGGTATCGACCACGCGCAGTCCGATCGTCGGGGTGTCGTCCGGCATTGACCGAGCATAGCGCGAATCATGCCAAGAAAAGGGCGTTACTCGGCTGGTTTATGCACGGAGGCGGCCTGCTCGTCTGCAGAGCGACGGAAGCGCTTGTTCGCCCAGTTGGAGACGCGGTCGATATAGACCAGTACCACCGGTACGACCACAAGCGTCAGCAGCGTCGAACTGATCAGGCCGCCAATGACGGCATGGGCCATCGGCGCCCGCTGACTGGCGCCTTCGCCCAGTCCCAGCGCCAGCGGCATCATGCCGAACACCATCGCGAGCGTCGTCATCAGGATCGGGCGCAGGCGGATCGACCCCGCCTCGAGCAGCGCCTCATCCACAGGAACGCCGCGTTCGCGCGCCTGGTTGAAGAAATCGACCAGCAGGATGGCATTCTTGGTGACCAGGCCCATCAGCATGATGAAGCCGATCGCCGAGAAGATGTTGAGCGTCGTGCCGGCGATCAGCAGGCCAAGGAACACGCCGACGAGCGACATCGGCAGCGACATCATGATCGCGACCGGCTGCAGGAAGCTGCCGAACTGTGAAGCCAGGATGAGGTAGATCAGGATAACGGCCAGCAGCAGCGCCTGACCGGCATAGGCGGCACTTTCGTTCATGTCCTTGGTCGAGCCACCGAACACGAAGCGGTACCCCGGCGGCAATTTGGTCTCGGCCAGGACCTTCTGCAGGTCACGGCTGACCTCGCCGGTCGAGCGGCCCGAGGTGTTGGCGGTGATCTGGACCTCGCGGTTGAGGTCACGCCGGTTGATCTGCGAGGCGCCGACGTCGTTCACGATGTCGGCGATCTGGGCGATGTGAACGAGGCGCGGCAGGCCGCCAGGCTCGCTGCCGGCTGTGAACCAGATGCGCTGCAGGTCGGCTACGCCGGTGCGGCCGTCGGTCGGCAGGCGGACCATGACCATGTAGTTCTCGCCGTCGGGCGCACGCCACAGGCTGGTCTCATCGCCGGCGAACAGCGCCCGCAGCGACTGCGCGACCATGGCTGAGCCGAGGCCGAGGTCGGAGGCCGCATCGCGGCGCAGCCGAACCGATAGCATCGGCTTGGCGGCCTTGAGATTGCGGTCGAGATCGACCAGGCCGGGGATTTCCTGGGCGCGCCTCATGACATCCTGCGAGATCGTGTCGAGCAGGGCCATGTCTGAGCCCTGCAGCGAGAGCTGAAGCTGCTTCTGGACACCCCCGCCGGGACCGCCGGGGATGTTGATCGAGACCAGAATGCCGGGGATGCGCGACAGGCGCTCGCGCATCGGCTGGGCGAGCTGTTCGGGTGAGCGCTTGCGCTCCTTCAGCGGCTTGAGTCGCAGATAAAGGCTCGCCTGGTTCTTGCCGTTGGCATAGCCGGTATTGACCGTGCCGTAGGTGTACTCGATCTCCGGGAACTCGCGCACGGCGGCTTCGACCTGGCGTAACTTGGCCTCGGTGTAGTCCAGCGATGAGCCGACCGGCGTTTCAATCGACACGACCTGTTCGCCGAGGTCGGCCTGAGGCACGAACTCGAAGCCAATGTATTTCGGCAGCGCGAAGGAACCGAAAAACACGGCCGCGGCGAGCAGCAGGGTAGTCTTCGGCCAGCGCAGCGACCAGCCGAGGATCGACCGGTAGATCGACGCGGCGCGATCCTGTACGGCGTTGACGATACGGGCGAAGCGGCCGTTGCCGTGCGCCTGCGGGTCGTACCAGACCGAGGACAGCATCGGATCCAGGGTGAACGACACGAACAGCGAGATCAGCACCGCCGCCGTCACCATGACGCCGAACTGGAAGAAGAAGCGTCCGATGATTCCGCCCATGAAGGCCACCGGCAGGAAAACTGCGACGATGCAGAAGGTAGTGGCGAGCACCGCCAGTCCGATTTCGTTGGTGCCGTCGATCGCGGCCTGCCGGTGAGACTTGCCGAAGCCAATATGGCGCATGATGTTCTCGCGAACCACGATCGCATCATCGATCAGGATCCCGATCGCGAGGCTGAGCGCCATCAGGGTCAGCACATTGAGCGTGAAACCGAACGCCGCCAGCACCATGAACGCGCCGAACACCGAGATCGGCAGTGCCAGGCCGGTGATCACCGTGCTGCGCCAGGAATGCAGGAACAGGAAGACGATGGCGATGGTCAGCAGGCCGCCCTCGATCATGGTCTGCTGGACGTTGTTGACCGAGTTCTGGATGCCGCGCGAGCTGTCGCGCACGATGTCGAGGCGGATGTCCGGCGGTAGAGCCTTCTGGATCTCGGCTACGGCTGCACGCACGCCGCGCGCCACTTCGATGGTATTGGCACCTTGCGTCTTGACCACATCGATCGCGAGTGCCGGGGCACCGTTCAGGAGCGCCACGTTTTCGCGCTCCTGCTGGCCATCGACGATGTTGGCGATCTGTCGCAAATAGACCGGCGCCGCGCCGCGGCGGGCCACGATCAGGTCGGCGAAGTGCGTCGGTTCGGCCAGGCGGCCGGTAACCTCGATAATGCGGTCGTCGTTGCCGCGCGCCACGTTGCCGGCGGGGAAGTTCTGGTTCTCGTCGCGAACGGACTGCAGGACATCGTTGACGCCGACTCGCAACGCCTGCATGCGCTCGGGATCGAGCTCGATATTGATCTGGCGCTTGACGCCTCCGGCGATCGTGGCGCGCCCGACGTCACGCACGGTCTGAATGCGCTTGATGATCAGCTGGTCGGTGAGAGTGGTGAGTTCTCGCACGGCGCGGATATCGGAGCGCACCGCGATCGAGACGATCGGCTGGTCGTCGGGGTTGAAGCGCTGGATCAGCGGTTCCTTGATCTCGCTGCGGAATGCGGCGCGGACCTGCTGGACTTTTTCGCGCACGTCCTGCGTTGCCACCGCCGAGGCGACCGACAGCTCGAATTCGGCGATGACGATCGATTTGCCCTCGAGCGACCGTGAGGTCAGCGTCTTCAGGCCGGCAATTGCGTTGACCGATTCCTCGATCTTGCGGCTGACCTCGGTCTCGACGGTTTCGGGCGAGGCCCCGGGATAGTCGGTCGTCACCACGACCACCGGGAAGTCGACGTTGGGGAACTGGTCGATGCCGAGCTGACGATAGGAGAACAGCCCCATCACCAGCAGTGCCACCATCATCATGGTGGCGAAGACTGGATTGTCGACCGCGATTTTTGTGAGCTTCACGGTCGGGGCCTATGGGGTCTCGATTACCTTGACTCGCTGCCCGGCCTTGAGGCCGGGCAGGGGAGCCGAGACGATGCGCAGGCCGGCCTCAAGGCCCTTTACCTCGACCAGTTCGCCGCGCGACCAAGTCCGGACGGCGCCTACCGGTTTGCGTACCAGTTGGCCGTTTTCGACGGCGAGCACGAAGTCGCCCTGGTCGTCCTTGCGCATCGCGGCCACCGGTACCGCGAGCGCATGGGACTTCTCCTGGACGTTGATCGTGCCCTGGGCGAACAGGCCGCCGCGCAGCCCTTCGTGGCGGTCGAGGATCTCGACATAGACCAGAATCGAACGCGAGCCGGGTTGCGCCGTCGGGCTGATACGGGTGACCTTGGCCTCGAAACCGCGCTCGCCGAAGCCTTCAAGCGTAACCAGGGCTTGCTGGCCGACTTTCATTCGAACCACGTCGGCCGCCGGCATTTGTGCTGCGACCTCGACGTGGCTGGTATCGAGCAGGGCCAGGATCTTGCCGTCGATCGGCAGCGATTCGCCCTGATTGGCGATGCGTTCGCCGACGACGCCGTCGAATGGCGCCAGCACGTCGGCGTCGGCGAGGTTCTTGCGCGCCACTTCGAGCTGGGCTTCGGCCATCGACACCAGGGATGTCTTCTGTTCGGCCGTGGCGCGGGCTTGGTCGAGCGCCGACTGGCTCACGATGTTTCGAGCCGCCAGCGCCTCCTTGTCGGAGCGGTCGCGGGCGGCCCAGCGCAAGTCGGCGCGGGCGGCTTCGACGGAGGACTGCCGCTCGTTGACCCTGGCCTGCAGTTCGGTCGTTTCGAAGCGAGCCAGGAGCTGGCCCTTGGTGACCTTGTCGCCTTCGCGCACCATCACTTCGGCGAGGCGTCCTGCGACTCGGCTTTTCACGATCGTCTGGTCGATCGGCTGGGTGGTGCCGGTGAAGCGCACGATGTCGACCAGGCCACGCGGCTTGATCGTGTGCAGCTCCGCAGGGATCAGTTCGAGCAGGCGCTCGGACGGTGCCGTCCCGGCGATCGCGGGTTGCGCCGCCGGTGCCCGAGTGGTTTGCCAGGCGACGGCGCCGGCACTCAGTACGATGAGGCCGGCGATGCCGGCGAGAGCGAGCTTGCGTCGGGCGATCATCGGCGGAGCCCCTGCAGGATCAGATCGAGATAGGCGCCATAGAATGCGTCGTTCGAGGGCGCCTGCTGCTCGTAGGGCGCCAGCGAACGCAGCCACACCGCGTGCATGGCCAGTGGCTGGGCGACCACGATCGCGGTCGCCTCGACGTCGGGCAGCGGGCGGAACTCGCCGCGCGCAATGCCTCGGCGCAGCGTCTTGGCGAAAAGTTCGCGGCCGCGCAGTTCGAACGTCGAGCAGTAGAAGCGCGCGACGTCCGGAAAATTGCCGGCTTCCGCAAGTATCAGCTTTATGACGCCGCCCAGAGGGCTCTCTGCGAACTCGCGGAACTTGGCGATCAGTTCGTGCAGCAGGTCTTCGGTCGGGCCTTGGTAGGCGTCGACGAACTCCGCGGCCCGCCCCAGGGGTTCGCCGACCGCCTCGGTGATGACCGCCTTGAAGAGGTCTTCCTTGTTCTTGAAGTAAACGTAGGGGAGCCCCTTGCTGACGCCAGCCGCCCGGGCCACGTCCTCAAGCTTGGTCGCTGAAAAGCCCCGGCTGACGAAGAGATCGAGGGCTGCCCGTGCGATTTCGGGGCCGCGATCTTCGGGGCGGCGCGTGCGGGGACCGGGCTCAGGAGCGATATTGACTGACTGGTCAGTATCCATTTTCGCCATGTAGGCTGAAAATGCAGCTCAATCAAGGCAGGTAGTCCGGCCGTGTCTTGCCCGGTTGGGCAAAAAAATAGTCCGGCAAACCGAGGTCGCCGGACCGTGATTCAGTTTTCGCCTTTCCACCTCCCCGTAAGGGAAGGCGTAGCATTGGCTTGAATGCGCAAATTATGAAGGTGGCCTCCGGTGGGGCTCGTGAGAGCGCCCACTCGGAGGCCGAAAGGCGTTTGGATAGGCGGCCAGTTGAGCTGGCCTACGCCCTTTCCTTATTTACTGCTTCTTCTTCTTAGCAGCCTTCTTCTTCGCAGCCTTTTTCTTAGCAGCCATTGCTGTCTCCTATGGTTAGCTTTGAGGTCCCCAACCGCTGAGGCCCCCGGGGTACGCGGGTACGCTCGCCACACATGCTCAACTGCAACCAGTAGTACCGCCGCAGGTCGTGCATTTGAGGCACGTCCCGTTACGGACCATGGTGAAGTTGCCGCACTCCGGACAGGCATCCCCCTCGAAGCCTTTCAGCTTCGCCGTGAATGCCGCTCCGCTTGCGACGCCGACGACGGCCGCCTGGGCGTTGTGCGCCAAAGCGACGGCTGGGCCGTCCGTCAGTTCGTGGGGCACGGGACCGGCGGCGCTCGCCTCTTCGGCGATCGCGACATTGCCGGCCGTCCGGCCGTTCAAAACGTAAAGATTGCTGCGCATGTAGCCGACACTGGCGATGCGGCTCACCGCGTCGGCCGCCTGCTGGGCGGCGTCGGAACCCTGAGTCGGCAGGCCGTCCTGCACCCGGCCACGGCCCACGCTGTCGGGCCGCAGGTCAGCCGGCTCGACGTGAGCCAGATCGTTACGGCCAAGATAGGAGATGGCGAGCTCGCGGAAGATGTAGTCGAGCACCGATGTCGACATCTTGATCGCGTCGTTGCCTTCGACCATTCCGGATGGCTCGAAGCGCGTGAAGGTATAGGCGTCGACGAATTCCTCGAGTGGCACGCCGTACTGCAGGCCGATCGAGATCGCGATGGCGAAATTGTTCATCAGGCTGCGGAACGCGGCGCCTTCCTTGTGCATGTCGACGAATATCTCGCCGACGCGGCCATCTTCATACTCGCCCGTACGCAGATAGACCTTGTGTCCGCCCACGATGGCCTTCTGCGTATAGCCCTTCCGACGTTGCGGGAGGAACTCGCGGCCCTGGCGCACCTCGCGCTCGACGATCCGTTCCACGATGCGTTCGGCTATGATCGGTGCTCGCGCGACTGGCGGAAGCTCCATCAGATCGTCGTTGGCGGCCTTGTCGTCGTCGATCGAGATGGCCGACAACGGCTGAGAAAGCTTCGAGCCGTCGCGATAGAGCGCATTGGCTTTCAAGCCAAGTCTCCACGACATCTCGTAGGCCTTGCGGCAATCCTCGACCGTGGCGGTGTTGGGCATATTTATGGTTTTCGAGATCGCGCCCGATATGAACGGCTGAGCTGCAGCCATCATGCGTATATGGCTCTCCGCAGACAAGCAGCGCGTGCCTTCTCGTCCACAGGGATTTGCACAATCGAATACCGCGAGATGTTCGTGTGCGAGGCCAGGAGCACCCTCTACCGAGAGGGTACCGCAGGCGTAGACGTTCGCTGCCGCGATATCGGTCTTGGAGAAGCCGAGGCGTGAGAGGATATCGAGGTGCGGGTCGGCGAGGGCGCCTTCGTCGAGTGAGAGCACCTTGCGGCAGAACTCTTCACCTAACGTGTACGGCGAGAAGGCGAAGCGAATGTCGAATGCGGTCGGCAATGCCTTTTCGATTTTCTCGATCGTGCCGGCGTCGAAACCGCGTGCGACGAGGCTTTCGTGGTTGATCGCAGGCGCCCCGTTCAGGGTGGCATGACCGACCGCATGGGCGACGATGCGTTGGGCCGTTTCATCTTTGTATCCCAAGGTCTTGAGTGCCAGTGGGACGGTCTGGTTGATGATCTTGAAATAGCCTCCGCCGGCCAGCTTCTTGAATTTCACGAGCGCGAAGTCGGGCTCGATGCCGGTCGTGTCGCAGTCCATCACCAGTCCGATGGTTCCGGTGGGGGCAATGACAGAGACTTGAGCGTTGCGGAAGCCGTGCTTCTCGCCGAGTTCGATGGCGCGATCCCAGATACGTCGGGCAGCCTCGATCAAGGCACTGTCCGGGCAGTTTGCTGCATCGAGGGCGACTGGATGGATCGCGAGCTTCTCGTAGTCCGAACCGGCGCCCTGGGCTGCACGCCGATGATTGCGCATCACGCGCAACATGGCGTCGCGGTTCTTGGCGTAGCCGGGGAAAGCGCCCATCAGTTTGGCCATCTCGGCCGACGTCGCATAGGCGGTGCCGGTCATGATCGCGGCGACGGCGGCCGCGATCGCCCGGCCTTCGGCCGAGTCGTAGCCCAAGCCCGAGGCCATCAGCAGGGCGCCGAGATTGGCGTATCCCAAGCCGAGGGTGCGGTAGCGGTAGCTGAGTTCCGCGATCCGGCGTGACGGGTACTGCGCCATCATCACCGAAACTTCGAGGACGACAGTCCACAGGCGGGTCGCATGCTCCAGCGCGGCGACGTCGAGCTTGCCGTCGTCCTTGCGGAACCGCATCAGGTTCAGCGAGGCGAGGTTGCACGCAGTATCGTCGAGGAACATGTACTCCGAGCACGGATTGGACGCGTTGATGCGTCCGGACTCGGGGCAGGTGTGCCAGTCGTTGATGGTGGTATCGAACTGGATGCCCGGGTCGGCCGAATGCCAAGCGGCCTCGGCGATGCGCTCCCAGAGATCGAGTGCGCTCACGGTCTTTGAGACCGCTCCGCTCACGCGTTCGGTAAGGGCCCATTCGCGATCGGCTTCGACCGCGCGCAGGAAGGCGTCGGTAACGCGTACCGAGTTGTTGGCGTTCTGGCCCGCCACCGAAGCATAGGCTTCCGATTCCCAATCCGTGTCGAACGTCCGGAATTCGATGTGTCCGTAACCCTGGCGCGCGAACTGGATGACGCGCTGGATGTAATTCTCCGGCAACTGCGCGTCGCGGGCTGCCACGATCTCATTCCGCAGCCTGGGATTCCGCTTGGGGTCAAAGGCCGCGTCGTCGCTGCCCGCTTCGGTGCAGGCCCGCATGATGGCGTTGAGATGCCGATTGGCCAGCCGTGAGCCCGCAACCAAGGCCGCGACCTTCTGCTCTTCGAGCATTTTCCAGGAAATGAACTCTTCGATGTCGGGATGATCGACGTCGACCACGACCATCTTGGCCGCCCGGCGGGTCGTGCCTCCCGACTTGATGGCGCCGGCAGCCCGGTCGCCGATCTTCAGGAAGGACATCAGGCCGGAGGATTTGCCGCCGCCCGACAACTTCTCGCCCGATCCGCGCAAGGCCGAAAAATTCGATCCTGTGCCGGACCCGTACTTGAACAGGCGCGCCTCGCGCACCCAGAGATCCATGATGCCGCCTTCATTCACCAGATCGTCGGAGACGCCTTGGATAAAGCAGGCATGTGGCTGGGGCCGTTCGTAGGAAGATGCCGAAGGGTGGGCGGTGCCGTCGGTGTGATCGACGTACCAGTGTCCTTGGCCGGGGCCGTCGATCCCGTAGGCCCAGTGCAAGCCAGTGTTGAACCATTGCGGCGAGTTGGGCGCGCAGATCTGCGCGGCGAGCATGTAGCAATGCTCGTCGTAGAAAGTGCGTGCGTCTTTCTCGCTGTCGAAATATCCGCCCTTCCAGCCCCAGTAGGTCCAGGTGCCGGCCAGCCGATGAAACACTTGTTTGGCGCTCTGTTCGCCGGTGTAGCGCTCTGCCTGTGGGAGCACGGCCAGTGCAGCGCTGTCGGGCGCCGAACGCCACAGCCAATCCGGGACGTCGCGCTCGGCGATGGCCGTCAGACGGCGCGCGACTCCGGCGCGGCGGAAGTACTTCTGGGCGAGAACATCTGTTGCGACCTGCGACCAGTGCGCAGGCACTTCAATTGCGGCTTGCTGGAATACCGCCTTGCCGTCGGGATTGCGTATTTCGGAGTCGGCAGCACGGAACGCCATTCCTGCGAATGGCGATTCTCCTGCTTGCGTGTACCGACGCTCGAAGCGCATCGACGATCCCCCGTACCCATTTCCCGTCTTTGGTTCCCTGTGCGGGCGGTGCTCCGAGTAATCGAGCACGCAGATATGGGCACGTGATGATAGTAAATTACAAAATCTTGTGTGCGCAACTACATTTTGTAGACCAGTGTGTTGATGGTACTAGATGATGCAAGAGGGCAACAGCATGCGATTCGGCACTGGTTCGCATGAAGACGAACGATTGGCAGTCGAGCGCACGCAGGTCGCGTTGCGAGTCACAAGGCGCACGCGTACAAGCGCAAAACGTTTTCGAGAGAGAGTGATAGCGTCATGACGTTCGGCACCTGGCTCTTCACCAAGATGCGCGGCGAGTTCGTCGGTTCGGATGCCGAAGGCAATCGCTACTATCAGGACAAGAAGACGATCGCGGGTCTGCGCCGCAAGCGCTGGGTGATCTACAACGGCGAGGCCGAGGCATCGCGCGTGCCGCCGGATTGGCACGGCTGGCTCCATCACACCACTGACACGTTGCCGCCCAAAGGCGGTATGCCGCGCAAGTCGTGGCAGAAGGACCATCTGCGCAACCAGAGTGGCACAGATCACGCCTATCGCCCTCCGGGTTCGACCTTGGTCAGCGGCGACAACAAGCCCAAGCCGCCTTACGAAGCGTGGCGTCCGAGCTAGGCCCCGGGAAGCAACAGGGGAGGCACTGACGTGGGCCGCAATATCGTCGAGACGATCGTCGGCGCGCTGGTCTTGGTGGTGGCTGGCGTCTTTGTTTTCTATGCCTTCGCGAAATCGGACCGCACCGGCAGCGACGGCTACGAATTGGTTGCCCGCTTCGGCCGGATCGACGGGCTCAAGCGCGGCGCCGATGTCACCTTGAGTGGCGTCAAGGTCGGCACCGTCACCGGCTTCGATCTCGACCGCAAGAGTTTCCAGGCCGTGGTCCGCATGACCGTCTCGTCAGGCCTCAAGCTGCCGACCGACACCAACGCCAAGATCGTGAGCGAATCGCTGCTCGGCGGAATGATCATGGTGCTGGAGCCGGGCGCCGACAAACAGGTGATCGCGCCCGGCGGCGAGATCGCCAACACGCAGGATTCCATTCCCTTGTCCGAGCTGATCGCCAAGTTCATGTTCGGCGGAACGGGGCAGAAGCAATGAACGCCCGGGTGCCCAGGCAGCCCGCTTCCAGGGATAACCCCGTGTGGCGCCAGTCGGACGGTAAGCCGGTGTCGTGCCTCGAAAAGATCAAAGTCCTCGACCAGAACATCCAGGAGATCGAAACCCTCGCAGCCGACGCGCTGGAGGACGGAGTTCTGATGGGATGCGATCCAGACCAGATCAAGCAGGCACTGCACGAGCTGATCGAAGGGCTCGCGGTTCCGCATCAAGACAAGAAGTGATCGCGCGTTCCGCGACGGTGGCAGCGACCCTGCTGGGCGCGGCAGTTGCCGCGCTGCTGGCGCTGGCTGTCGATGCCACTGCCCAGATGCCGACCAACCCTGGTCTGCGCGCCCTCCCGCCGGGGCCCGGCAAGCCGGTGGCCGAGCTCCAGGGGCTCGACAAGGTGACGGCGCGCTCGCGACGCTTCTATGCTCCGGTCGGCGAGACCACGCGCTTTGGCACGCTTTCCATTACCGTCGGCGACTGTCTCGTTAATACGCCCGATGCTCCGCCCGAATCGGTCGCATACCTCACCATCATCGATCACAAGCCCGGCCAGGCCGAGCAGAAACTGTTCGCCGGCTGGATGTTCGCATCGGCGCCGTCGATCTCGGCGCTCGACGACGGTGTCTACGACGTGCGCGTGTTGGCTTGCACGACGGCGCAGGGATCCTCGCCGCCCAACTCTCGCTGAAGACTCGCCGGTCGGTCGATCGCATCCGCCAGCAGGGCCTTGAAGGCCTCGCGAGGTACTTCGATGGCGCCGAAGCTGCGCAGATGCTCGGTCATGAACTGGCAGTCAAGCAGGTGGAAGCCCCCCTTGATCAGCCGTGCCACAAGATGGACCAGCGCCACCTTGGATGCGTCGCGCTCGCGACTGAACATGCTTTCGCCGAAATAGGCCGCACCGACCGAGACGCCGTAGAGGCCGCCGACCAGCTTGCCGTCAATCCGGCACTCGACGCTGTGGGCGTGGCCGCGTCGGAATAGCTCGCTGTAGAGATCGAGGATCGGCTCGTTGATCCAGCTCTCCGGATGGCCGGGGCGCGGCTCGGCGCAGGCGCGCATCACGTCGAGGAAGGCGGTGTCGACGCTCACGTCGAACGGTCCGCTGCGGACGGTGCGGGCCAGCCTCCTGGACAGGTGGAAGCCGTCGAGCGGCAGCACGGCGCGCAGCCGGGGATCGAGCCAGTAGAGCTTGGGGTCGTCGCGGCGCTCGCCCATGGGGAAGACGCCGATGCGGTAGGCCTGCAACAGGAGGTCGGGCGTGATCTCCATCCGCGCTATTTCTTGAGGCCGACCAGCTTCTCCAGCCAGTGGATGTCGTATTCGCCGTCGATGAAATTCTGCTGCCGGATGATGCGTTGGTGCAGCGGAATGGTCGTCTCGATGCCGCCGATCACGAATTCCTCGAGCGAGCGGCGCAGGCGCATCAGGCACTCGTTGCGGCTTGGGCCGCTGACGATCAGCTTGGCCACCATAGAATCGTAGAATGGCGGAATAGAATAGCCGGAATAGAGGCCGGAATCGACGCGCACCCCCAAGCCGCCGGGTGGATGATAGTCGATCACCTTGCCGGGCGAAGGCGTGAAGGTCTCGGGGTTCTCGGCATTGACCCGGCATTCGATGGCATGGCCCTGGAACTTGATGTCCTCCTGGCGGTAGCCGAGGTCGCCGCCGGCGGCGATGCGAACCTGTTCGCGGACCAGGTCGATGCCCGTCACCGCCTCGGTGATCGGATGCTCGACCTGAAGACGGGTGTTCATCTCGATGAAGTAAAATTCGCCGTCCTGAAACAGGAACTCCATGGTGCCGGCGCCGCGATACTTGAGCTTGCGCACGGCCTCCGCCGCAAGTTCGCCGATCCGGCCTCGCTGCTGACTGTTCAGAGCGGGCGAGGGGGCCTCCTCGAGAACCTTCTGGTGGCGGCGCTGCAGGGAGCAGTCGCGCTCGCCGAGATGGACGCCCTGACCTTTGCCGTCGCCCAGCACCTGGATCTCGATGTGGCGCGGCCGGCCGAGATACTTCTCGAGATAGACCGAGTCGTTGCCGAAGGCCGCCTTGGCCTCGGCGCGTGCGAGATTGTATGCCTCGGCTGCTGCCTCAGGCGCGTCGATCACCTTCATGCCGCGTCCGCCGCCGCCGGCCACAGCCTTGATCAGCACCGGCCAGCCGATCTTTTCGCCCAGCGCGATGATCTCCTCGAGGGATCCGACCGGACCCGGCGAGCCCGGCACCAGCGGCAGGCCGAGTTCCTGTGCAGTCTGCTTGGCGACGATCTTGTCGCCCATCATGCGGATGTGCTCGGCGGTCGGGCCGATGAAGGTAAAGCCGTGAGCCTCCACGGCTTCGGCAAAGCGGGCATTTTCCGACAGGAAGCCGTAGCCGGGATGGATTGCGTCGGCACCGGTGACGGTTGCCGCCGACAGGATCGCCGGAATGTTTAGGTAACTGTCGCGCGCCTGAGGAGGGCCGATGCACACGGCCTCGTCGGCCAGGCGTACATGCATGGCGTCGGAGTCCGCAGTGGAATGCACCGCCACGGTCTGGATGCCCATCTCGCGGCAGGCACGGTGGATCCGCAGCGCGATCTCGCCGCGGTTGGCGATCAGAACCTTGTCGAACATCGCAGCGCGACCGGCCTTATTCCACGATCATCAGCGGCTGGCCGAACTCCACCGGCTGGCCATTGTCGATCAGCACCTGTCCGACCGTGCCGGCCTTGGTCGCTTTGATCGGGTTGAAGGTCTTCATCGCCTCGATGATCAGCAGGGTCTGGCCCGCGGTCACCTTGTCGCCGACATTGACGAACACCGGCTTGCCGGGTTCGGGGGCGAGATACGCGGTGCCGACCATCGGCGACTTCACGGCGCCGGGGTGCTTGGACGCGTCCGCGCCGGCCGGCGTTGCGGCCGGAACGGCGGTCGGGTGGGGAGCCTGAGCGAGTGGGACGGGGGCGGCGGCGGCCATCGTTGCGGCGACGATCTTGGGCCGGGCGACCCGGATGCGCCGATCCCCCTCGGCCATCTCGATTTCGCCGAGATTGGTTTCCTCGAGCAGCTTCGCGAGCTTGCGAATGAACTCGGTATCCATCTCGAACTTGGCCATGGAGATGCGCTCCCAGATGAATTTCTAGCGGTTGAAGCGAAGCGCCAGCGCTTGCAGCGCCAGCAGGTAGCCCTGGATGCCCAGCCCGGCGATCACGCCGACCGCCGCGGGACTTATATAGGAGTGATGCCGAAAGCTCTCGCGCTTGTAGATATTCGAGATGTGAACCTCGACCACCGGCAACTCCGCCGCATTCAGCGCGTCGAGGAGGGCCACCGAGGTATGGGTATAGGCTCCGGCGTTGATCACGATTCCGCTGTTCTTCTCGCGCGCCGCCTGAATGAGGTCGACGAGTACGCCCTCATGGTTGCTTTGCGCGAAATCGACGGCGATGCCGAGCCGGCCAGCCTCGGCCCGGCAGGCCTTTTCGACGTCGGCCAGTGTCTCGCGGCCGTAGATGTGCGGCTGCCGCTTGCCCAGCATGTTCAGATTGGGCCCGTTGAGCACCAGCACCGGCTTTGCCGATGGGCGCCGGGCGGCCTTCTTGGCCAAGACCTTGCCTCCCCGACGATGGAACGTGGGGCTTATAGCCCGAGGGCCTCGGCGCGGGCAAACAGCCGATCCGCGAGGTTGTTGAACGTCTTACGCTCCTCGGCCGACAGCGCCTCGCAGAGCCGGGCCTCGTAAGCAAGGGCAAGCGGCACGATCCGGGCATGCATCGCCTTGCCCCGGGGGCTGAGGCGCAGCGAGGCGCGGCGGCGGTCGGAGCGATCGGTGACGCGTTCGACCAGGCCGCGCTGCATCAGGCCGGCCACGGCCCGGCTCACCGCCACCTTGTCCATGACGATGCGCCGCCCCACCTCTGAAGCGGTGAGCGGCGCGAAGTGGCCCAGCGCCGCCATGACCCGCCATTGCGTCACGGTAAGGCCATAGGGCTGTGCATAAAGATCGTGAAGCGATTCACTGACCCGCTGCGCCAACACGGAAAGCCGGTAGGGAAGAAACTTCTCCAGTTCGAGGGGGTGCGAGGGGGCTTGCGCAGCGTTCGCCATATTAGTTACATCTGAAACTAATTCCGCCGCCCGGTCAATCAACACCCTCTCGGTCAGTCAACGGAGGTCGAGCCATGGCAAGCATCACCGATCCCAAGGCTCTCGAAGCCGATGCGATGAACCCGATGGGCACCGACGGCTTCGAGTTCGTCGAATACACCGCGCCCGATCCCGAGGCCCTCGGACGGCTGTTCGAAAGCATGGGGTTCGTGAAGGTCGCGAAGCACCGTTCGAAGGATGTCTCGCTCTACCGGCAGGGCGACGTGAACTTCATCGTCAATGCCGAGAAGGAGAGCTTCGCGCAGGGCTTCGCCCGAGTGCACGGCCCTTCGGTCTGCGCCATCGCCTTCCGCGTGAAGAATGCGGCCTTCGCCTACAAGCGCGCCCTGTCGCTCGGCGCCTGGGGGGTGGAAGGCAAGGTCGGCCCCATGGAACTCAACATCCCGGCGATCAAGGGCATCGGCGATTCGTTGATCTATCTGGTCGACCGCTACGGGCCGCGCGGCAGCATCTACGAAGTCGATTTCGAGTATCTGCCGGGCGTCGATCCCAACCCGCCGGGCGTCGGCCTCACCTACATCGACCACCTGACGCACAACGTGCATCGCGGTCGCATGGCGGAGTGGGCGGACTTCTACGAGCGGCTCTTCAATTTCCGCGAGATCCGCTACTTCGACATCGAGGGCAAACTCACCGGACTGAAGTCGAAGGCGATGACCAGCCCATGCGGCAAGATCCGCATCCCGATCAACGAAAGTTCCGACGACAAGAGCCAGATCCAGGAGTACCTGTCGGCCTATCACGGCGAGGGTATCCAGCACATCGCTCTCGGAACGTCCGACATCTATCGGTCGGTCGAAACGCTCAAGGCCGGGGGCGTGCCGTTCCAGGACGTTCCCGATACCTATTATGAGCAGGTAGATGCGCGCCTCCCCGGGCATGGCGAGGACCTGAAGCGTATGGCCGCCGACCGCATCCTGATCGACGGCGCACCAACCAAAGACGGAGGGCTGCTGCTGCAGATCTTCACCCAGACCGTGATCGGTCCGATCTTCTTCGAAATCATCCAGCGCCGCGGCAACGAGGGGTTCGGAGAGGGCAATTTCCGCGCGCTCTTCGAGTCGATCGAACTCGACCAGATCCGACGCGGCGTGCTGCAAGACAAGGCGAGCTAGGAGGAAACCATGAGCAAGAACTGGATTCCGCTGCGTCAGATCGAGGGCGCTGCCTCCCGCCAGGCCCACGTGCGCCTGCCTGAAGGCACCTACGAGCGCGAGATCAGCAAGGAGGGCTTTTTCGGCCCTTCGGCGCAATTCCATCACAGGCACAAGCCGACCGACTGGATTGAATTTGAAGGCGACATCCGGCCGCGCGCCTTTGACATGAACAAGCTGGTCGTCGCTCAGGACAATCCCTGGAAGTCGCAGTTGGTCATGGGCAACCCTCACATTCAGATGCGGATGTGGAAGCTCGACAAGGCGATGACCGAGCTGGCGCGCAACAGTGACGGCGACCAGATGCTGTTCGTCCACGCGGGCGAGGGCGCCCTGTTCTGCGACTACGGTCACATGCCGTACCGGGACGGCGACTACATCGTGATCCCGCGCGGTACGATGTGGCGCCTGGCGCCCGCCAAGCCGACCACTTCGCTGATGATCGAGGCGACCAACGACCACTTCACCCTGCCGGACAAGGGCGTGATCGGCCGGCATGCGCCGTTCGACCCCGCGGTGCTCGACACGCCGCACATAGACGACGCTTTCCGGGCGCAGCAGGACGAGCGCACCTGGAGGGTCTCGGTCAAGCGGCGCAACCGGCTGTCGACCGTGACCTATCCGTTCAATCCGCTGGACGCAGTCGGGTGGCACGGAGACCTCTGCGTCGTGCGCATCAATTGGCGCGACATCCGACCGCTGATGAGCCATCGCGTGCATCTGCCGCCGTCGGCGCACACGACTTTCCTGACCGGCCGTTTCGTGGTCTGCACTTTCGTGCCGCGCCCTCTGGAGAGCGATCCGGAGGCGCTGCGTCTGCCGTTCTTCCACAACAACGACGATTTCGAGGAGGTCATTTTCTACCACAAGGGCAGCTTCTTCAGCCGCGACAACATCCATCCCGGCATGATGACGGTGCATCCCACCGGTTTCACCCACGGCCCGCATCCCAAGGCGTTCAATGCCGCCACCAAGCCGATGGCGGCCGGCGGCAAGGCCGAAACCGACGAGGTCGCGGTGATGATCGACACGAGGGACGCCATCGATATGGCGGCCATGCCGGCCGGCGTCGAGTTCGAAGGCTACGTGAAGTCGTGGCGTGTTCCGGACATGAAGCAGGCGGCCGAATAATGAAACTTGCATCGCTCAAGGAAGGGGGCCGCGACGGCACCCTGATCGTGGTCAACCGCGAACTGACGCGCGGCGTCCGGGCCGGCGCAATCGCGCCGACGCTTCAGAAGGCGATGGACGACTGGGCGACCGTGTCGCCCCGGCTCGCCGAACTGGCCGAGTCCCTGCGCGACGACAAGGCGCCGGGATCGTTCGAACTCGACACCTCGGCTCTGGCCGCGCCGCTGCCGCGTGCTTTTCAATGGGCCGACGGCTCGGCCTATGTCGTTCACGTCGAACTGGTACGCAAAGCCCGTGGCGTCGAGATGCCGCCGAGCTTCTGGACCGACCCGCTGATGTACCAGGGCGGCTCGGATTCCTTCGTCGGCTGCAACGACGAGATCGAGATGGCGGACGAAGCCTGGGGCATCGATTTCGAGGGCGAGATCGGAGTCATCGTCGATGACGTGCCGATGGGTATTTCTCCCGCCGCCGCGCGAAAGCACATCAAGCTGGTGACGATCCTGAACGACGTCTCCCTGCGCAACGTGATCGTCACCGAACTCGCCAAGGGCTTCGGCTTCTTCCACGGCAAGCCGGCGACCGCCTTCGCCCCGGTCGCCGTCACGCCGGACGAACTGGGCGCCGCGTGGGACGGCGCCAGGATAAACCTGCCGCTGATTTCGACCCTGAACGGCCGGGAGTTCGGCCATCCCAACGCGGCCACCGATCTCACCTTCGATTTCGGCCAGTTGATCGCCCACGCTGCGAAGACCCGCTACCTCGAGGCCGGAACGGTGGTGGGGTCCGGCACCGTGGCCAATCGCGATGCCGCGGCCGGCTGCTCCTGCATCGCCGAGCGTCGTGTGCGCGAGACGATCGACAACGGCAAGCCCAGCACACCCTTCATGAAGTTCGGCGACCGCATTCGCATCGAAATGTTCGACAAGGCGGGCCATTCGATCTTCGGTGCCATCGACCAGAAGGTTGTGAAGTACGATCCGCCTGCGTAGGGTCGCAGCCGGAGGCGGCCATGAAACTGATCGGCTATTTCCGCTCTTCGGCGGCGTTTCGCGTGCGTATCGCGCTCAACTTCAAGGGCATTGCGGTGGAGCACGTCTCGCGCCATCTGCGCAAGGGCGAGCATACCCACGCGGACTATGTCGCGATCAACCCTCAGAAGCTGGTGCCGGCGCTGGTACTCGACAGCGGCGAGGTGCTGACCCAGTCGCTGGCGATCCTCGAATTCCTGGAGGAGACACATCCCAATCCGCCGCTGTTGCCGAAAGACCCGGTCGAGCGCGCGCGCGTGCGGTCCTTGGCGCTGATCCCGACGGCCGACATTCACCCCATCCAGAACCTCCGCGTATTGGCCTACCTGCGGGACAAGTACGAACAGAGCGAGGAGGGCACCTTTGCGTGGTCGCGGCACTGGATCGAGACCGGCTTCGAGGCCTATGAGGCGTCGGTTGCCGACAGCCGCCTGACCGGCACTTTCAGCCACGGCAACGCACCTACCATCGCCGATCTCTGTCTGGTACCGCAGGTCTTCAATGCCGTGCGGTTCAAGGTCGACATGAAGCGTTTCCCGACGATCCAGCGCATCCACGAGGCTTGCATGAAGCATCCGGCGTTCGATGCCGCGCAGCCTTCGAAGCAACCGGACGCCGAGCCTTGAAGAAGCTGTTGGCCGCGCTCACGGCCGTCATCGTCGTTCTGGTCGCAGGCGGTGTCGCGGCCGTGCCGCTGGTCGAGCAGCATGCGGCGCGCCTGCTCAAGAACCGGATCGAAGCGGACGGACTGGTTGCCGTCGAGCAGGTCTCGGTCGGTCTGTTCGAGCGCCGGATCGAACTCGTGAACATTCGCAGTCGCGGCGCCGACGGCTATTCGGCAGCCTTTTGGTCGGCCTCGGGCCTTGCCTGGCCCCTTACGGAAATCGTGCGGGGTCGGCTGCCGCTCGAAGGATTGAAAATTGGCGATCCGATCAAGGCCGCCCACATCGAGGTACGCGACTTCGGTCTCTCCGATGTCTCCGGCAATTCATGGAAGTTCGGTCACGTGTCGATCGAGGATATTGAATTGGCGCGCTACGACAGCGACGCGGGGCCCGGTCGCTATGGTCTGACCGTGATCGGAGCGCGGGCGCTGGCGGCGCTATCGGTGCGCAAGCTCGAGGA
>CAWUOG010000014.1:0-21912 GCA_963923875.1 uncultured Alphaproteobacteria bacterium | reverse complement strand
GGCAGCGCAAGGACGCCGACATGGGGCGCCAGCAGTGCGGTGAGGTAGGCGCCGATCCCGAATAGCGCGCCCTGCGCGAGACTGAGGCCGCCCAATTGCCCGAACACGAGCTGATAGCCGATGCCCAAGAGCGCATAGATGCCGACCAGTGTGACGACATGCACCACATAGGCATTGCCCAGCAGCGCGCATGCCAGCGGCGGCACGATCAGCAGCACCAGCCAGAAGCGATCGAGCGGGCGCATCGCGGCGTGCATTCTCAGGCCCGCCGTCCGGCCGGCTCGCCGAACAGGCCGCTCGGGCGCAGCAGGAGCAACGCGATGACCCCGACATAGAGTGCAGCCGACGCCCAGGCGTCCCCCACCGCTGCCGACACGAAGGTCTCGAAAAATCCGATGCCCAGCGCACCGAGCAGCGCACCGGGTACGCTGCCCCAGCCGCCGATCGCGATCGCGATATAGGCCTTGAGCATGTAACCCGCGCCCTGGGTCGGCGTGACGAGGAACTGATACCCGAGCAGGAAGCCTGCGATGCCCGCCAACGCGCCGGCCAGCGCCAGCGAAAGCGTGACGTAGCGGGCGACCGGTATGCCGACGGCCCGCGCCATGTGCCGGTCGGCGGCGACGGCGCGCATGCGTCGTCCGGTCTGGGTGCGCTCGAGCAGATACCAGAGCCCTGCGGTCAATGTGACGCCGACGATAACGATGGCGAACGGCTGGCGGCCGACGGCGATGCCTGCGATCTCGATGCGGCCGCCGCCGATCAGCGACGGCGAGGTCCGGGCGGCCGCGCCCATCGTCACGGTGAGCGCCTGTTCGATCACGGCGGCGAGCGCGATGGTGGCCACGAACGTCGCTTCCGGCGGACGTTGCACCAAGGGCAGGATCGCGACGCGCGATGCAATCACGCCGGCAATACCAAGCGCCAGCGCGACAAAGGGCAGGAGCAAGGGCGCCGGCAGCTCGGTCCACAGGCCGAACGACACTGCGGTCGCGCCGCCGAGCACGACCAGATCGCCATGGGCGAAATTGACGGCACCCGAGGCATTCAATGCGAGGACGAAGCCGAGCGCGATCAGCGCGTAGGCCATGCCCAGCGCGGCGGCGTTCAGAACGAGCTGGAAGGTGAGCAGCGCGGCTGCTCTGACGGTTGGAGTCTAGTGCTCCCTGGGCGCGTGCTTGCCCAGGATGCGCTGCAGGGTACGACGATGCATGTTGAGCCGGCGCGCCGTCTCCGAAACATTGCGGTCGCACTGTTCGAAGACTCGCTGGATGTGTTCCCAGCGCACGCGGTCGGCCGACATGGGATTGCTGGGCGGCGGCGGCAGCTTGCGGCCGTGAGCCGTCAGCGCCTGCTCGATGGCATCCGCGTCGGCGGGCTTGGCGAGGTAATCGACGGCGCCTTCCTTCACGGCCGCCACCGCGGTCGCGATGTTGCCGTAGCCGGTCAGCACGACGATGCGGATGTCCGGCCGCGCCTGGCGCAGCGGTCCGACCAGTTCGAGCCCGTTGCCGTCGCCCAGCCGCAGATCGAGCACGGCAAAAGCCGGCGGCCGCGAGGTGTGGGCCAGCGCCTCGGCGACCGAACCCACGGCGGAGACGATGAAGCCGCGCAGCTCGAGCGCGCGCGCAATCCGGTTGCGGAACGCCGCGTCGTCGTCGGCGATCAGCAAGGTGCGTTCCTTGTTCGTCGTCGCGCCGGCACTGGCGGGCGACACGGGGCGGTTGGCGCCTGTGTCCTGGCTCATGGCAGCTCCCTCGACATCGGCGGCTATGTAGCCTTGAAGACGGGGTTTGGCCAGCGCACCGCGACCGAGGCTCCGGCCAATTGGCGATCGGGGCCGCCGGCCCGATTTCCGAAAGTCACGGTGGCACCGGTACGTTCCAGCAGGGTCTTGGCGATGAACACCCCAAGGCCCATATGGCCCTCCTCGCCCTGGCGGGTCGAAATGAAGGGGGTTCCGAGTTCGTCGAGCAGAGCCTCGGAAAAGCCCGGCCCGTCGTCCGAAACGACGACTTCGGCCCATTCGGTCGTCCAGCGCGTGGCGATGTGCACCTCACGGCGCGCGAAGGAAGCCGCGTTCTGGATGATGTTGCCGATGCCCTGCATGATCTCGGGGCTGCGCACCTGGATCGGCGCGGTTTGCGGCACGCCCTCGCCGATCGGACCGGATTCGAAGGTGAGATCGATGCCGTCGCGGCGATGGCTGTGTGCCGCGGCCTCGATCAGGGCCGGGAGCGGTACCAGGGTATAGGCATCGGACACGTCACCCACTGGATCGACCGACAGGCGCGCCAGGATCGAGCGGCAACGATCGGACTCCGAGGACAGCAATTCGACGTCCTCGCGCAGCGGATCGTCCGGCTCGACCTCGCGCAGCATTTCCTTGGCAACGACGGTGATGGTCGAGAGCGGCGTGCCAAGTTCGTGCGCGGCGGCGGCGGCCAGCGCGCCCAGCGCCGACATGCGCTGCTCGCGCGCCAGAGCCGCCTGCGCGGCGGCCAGTGCATCGGCCATCTGGCGACCTTCCTCGGCCAGACGCCAGCCATAGAGCGTGATCAGCAGCACGGTGAGCGACAGGCCCGCCCAGACGCCCGCCTGGAAGATGTCGGGCAATTGCGGCGGCGCGCCGCTCCATGGCAGCGGCTCGTGCACCATGCCGAGCACCGAGATGCAGACGATGGTGAGCAGCGAGAGCGCGATGTTGGCGGCAAGCGACAGGATGGTGGCGCCGATCGCAACAGGCGCCAGCATCAGCAGCGCGAAGGGGTTGGTCAGCCCGCCGGTGAGATAAAGAAGGATGGAGAGCTGAAGGATATCGAAGGCGAGGAAGATGGTGGCCTCGCGGTCGTCGATGCGCACCGAGGCCGGGCGGCCGAGACTGACGGCAAGATTGAGCAGCGCCGACAAGGCGATGGCGCCTGCCACCGGCAGGATCGGCAGGGCGAAGCCCAGGCCCCAGTGCACCGTCGCGACCGTGAAGAGCTGGCCTGCGACCGCCGCCCAGCGGATCAGCACCAGAGCACGCAGGCGCACGCCGCCGCGCGGCAGCAGGCCGGCAGCGGCGGAAAGCGACGTCGACGAGCCTATGCCGTCGCGCGTCGCCATGACGTCATTCCTCGATCATCAGGTGCTTGCGATGGACCGTCACAAACAGCGGGATCCTGCGCTGCTTCTTGCGTTCGGGAGGCTCCTTCACCAGCCGGCCGATCTCACCCAGGATCAGCCCCGTGATGGTCGGCAGCGGCAGTTCGCGGGCCTCGTCGAGCTTCACCCAGCGCACGTCGCCCATTTCGCTCGAATGACGGATCTCACCGGTCGTATCCTCGGCGCGGGCCATGAAAAATCGAGCATTGAAGCGGCGCGGCCGGCCAGGCGGCGTCACGGCGCGGGCGATCAGATCGAGCGTGTCGAGCGCCGGCGCCAGCCCCTGGTCGAGGAAGCCCTTCCAATGCTCGCCGTAGTCCTTCTTCGGCGCACCGCCCTTGAGCGGCTTGCCGAGGATCAGGCCGGTCTCCTCGAAGGTCTCGCGGACGGCAGCGACACCCAGCGCCTTGGCGCGTTGTTCCGAGGCGGCCTTGAGCAAACGCGCCTTGACGTGCCGGTCCAGGTTCGTTGCGACCGGGATATGGGCGTCGGCGAGATCGACCCTGCCGCCGGGGAACACATACCGGTTGGGCATGAAGGCCGACTTGGCGGCGCGGCAGCCCATCAGCACCTCGGGCATCCTGCCCTTCATGCGCACCAGGATCAGCGTCGCCGCATCTCGCGGCCGCATGTAGGGATACTTCTCTTCGAACTTCTCGACCGGCCGCTGCTGGCCGGGCGTGAGCGGGATGTCGCCGTGGACATAGCCCTTGTCGGTGCCGCGCACGACCGCGCCGGCGGGGATGGCTTTCTTGGACATGAGGGCAAGATAGAGAATCCTCCTCGCCATTCATATGGGGAGGTGGTGTCGTCATACGCCGCCGGAGGGCTCAAGGGCCGCAACGCGATGGGAGCCAATGACCCCTTCGCCCCGTATGACGGGGCACGCTCCCCGACGACGGGGAAGGAATTCTAGAAAGACCAGCCCACCGGCGTGTCGGGACGGAACACCACGATGCTCTTGTTGGCGCCGGGCACGTCGATGCGTTCCGGCGCCTCGAGCGGCTTGGCCTGCAGGGTGATCCGTTCCTCGTTGACCGGCAGCCCGTAGAAGCGCGGGCCGTTCAGGGACGCGAAGGCTTCGAGCTTGTCGAGCGCGTTCTCCTCCATGAAGACCTGGGCATAGACCTGCATGGCCACCGGTGCGTTGAAGATTCCGGCGCAGCCGCAGGCGCACTCCTTGGTATCGGCGGTGTGCGGAGCGGTGTCGGTGCCGAGGAAGAATTGCGGGCTGCCCGAGGTCGCCGCCCGGCGCAGCGCCAGGCGATGCTCCTCGCGCTTGGCGATCGGCAGGCAATAGAAGTGCGGACGGATGCCGCCCTTGAAGATTGCGTTGCGATTGTAGTTGAGATGGTGCGGCGTGATCGTGCCGCCGAGCCGCCCCGGATGCGCCTCGACGAATTCCACGCCTTGCTTCGTCGTGATGTGTTCGAGCACGATTTTCAGGCCGGGGTGACGCTTGAGCAGCGGCGCCAGCACCTTGTCGAGGAACACTGCCTCCCGGTCGAAGATGTCGACCTCGGCGTCGGTCACCTCGCCGTGGACCAGCAGCGGCATGCCGGCCTTCTCCATCGCCTCCAGTCCCCGGGCGACCTTGTCCATCGAGGTGACGCCGTGGGCGGAGTTGGTGGTGGCATGCGCCGGATAAAGCTTGGACGCGACCCACACGCCCTCCTCCTTGCCGCGCTTCAGTTCGGCCGGATCGGCGCCGTCGGTCAGGTAGCAGGTCATCAACGGTTCGAACTTCAGCTCGGCCGGAACCGCTCTGCGAATTCGATCGCGATAGGCAGACGCCTCGGCGACCTTGGTCACCGGCGGCACCAGGTTCGGCATGATGATCGCGCGCGCGAATTGCCGGGCGGTATGGACCGCGCAGGCCGCCAACATCGGTCCGTCGCGCAGATGGACATGCCAGTCGTCGGGACGGCGAATCGAGAGCGTGGTGGGAATGGGCATACGGCGTTTCTACGCTTGCTCCCGCACTCCCTCCAATGTTGATTGCGTGCATGACCGACCTGAAAGACGCCATCGCCTACGCCCAATCGATCGAATCCAAGTGGGCCTCCGACATGAAGATGCCCGACGGGCAGTTCGTGATGACCTACGACTCGGGCGAGAAAGCACCGGACAACGAGATGCTGGGGCCGGTGGCGCATCGCGGCGGCCATTCGGGCCTCGTCTTTCGCGGCGGCAAGCTGCTGGCCGAATGGGGCGACACCGGCCGCGCCGACATGACGTTCTCGGTGGCCAAGAGCTTCCTCTCGCTGCTGGCGGGCCTCGCTGTCGGCGACGGGCTGATCAAGAGTCTCGACGACAAGGTAGCGGGCTACAGGCTCGATGACGGCTTCACGAGCGAGCAGAACAGGGACATCACCTGGCGCCACCTGCTGACCCAGACCAGCGAATGGTCGGGCACGCTGTTCGACAAGGAAGACCGCATCGACCACAACCGCGTGGTCGGCCTGCAGGTTGCCGAAGGGCCCAAGGGCACGCGCCGCGCGATGAAGAAGCCGGGCACCTACTACGAATACAACGACGTGCGGGTGAACCGGCTGTCGCTTTGTCTGCTGCAGCTCTTCAAGGAGCCGCTGCCGTCGGTGCTGAAGCGCCGCATCATGGATCCGATCGGCGCGTCGACCGGCTGGCGTTGGGAGGGCTATCGCAATTCGACGGTGACGATCGACGGCACGCCGATGATCTCGGTACCGGGCGGCGGCCACTGGGGCGGCGGCATCGTGATCTCGGCCAAGGATCTCGCCCTGATGGGCCTGCTGGTTGCGCGAGGCGGCGCCTGGAACGGCAAGCAGCTCCTGCCCAAGGGCTGGACCGCCGAGCTGGTGAAGCCCTGCCCGGTCGCGCCGTTCTACGGCCTGATGTGGTGGCTCAACACCGATCGCCGGCAGTTCGCGGCGGCGTCGGAGCGCAGCTACTTCGCCTTCGGCTGGGGCAGCCACATCGTCTGGATCGATCCCGACAACGATCTCGTCAGCGTGCTGCGCTGGGTCGAGCGCAAGCAGGCCGGCGGCTTCGTCGAGCGGGTGCTGGGAGCCCTCAAGCAATGAGTCTCGACTACTCCGCCGTCCCTCGCATGCCCGACGGCCGCACCGCGCTCGAGCACATCGAAGAGGTCGCCGCCAAATCCCGGGCCATCCAGGTCCCGATGGGAAACGGGGGCAAGATGATGTGGCACGTCTGGGGCGAGGATCCGAAGAAGCCGACCCTGCTGCTTTTCCATGGCGGCTCGGGCTCGTGGATCCACTGGATCCGCAACGTATTGCCGCTTTCGGAGCACTTCTCGGTCTATGCCGGCGACATGCCGGGACTGGGCGACAGCGATCCGCCGAACGACGTGCGCGACATCTGGTCGGTGACCGACTGCGTCGACCACGCCGTGCGCGAGCTGCTGCCGAAGGACCGGCAGTTCTTTCTCACCGGATTCTCGTTCGGCGGCATGGTGTCGGGGCATCTGTCGACGAAGATGCCCGAGCGCATCAGGCGCATCGTGTTCGTGGGCGCGGGCGGGCTCAAGGCCACGCGCAAGCCGACCGAGAAGCTGCACAAGCTGCTGCCCTCGATGGCGCCGCAGGTGCTGGCCGACGAGGCGCGGCGCAATCTCGAGCTGCTGATGCTGCACGACCCGAAGAACGTCGATGGCGTCGCCATCCACATGCAGATCATGAACACCACGCGCGCCAAGACGCGCAGCCGCGACATGGGCATTGCCGGCGCCCTCTCCAACGTGCTGCCGCAGGTGAAAACGCCGTTCACCGGCATCTGGGGCGAGTTCGATTCCACGACCTATCCCTACATCCAGGAACGCATCGACCTGTTCACGGCTCTTCAGCCCGATTTCCGGATGCACCAGATCCCCGGGGCCGGGCACTGGGTCGCCTACGAAGCCGCCGACGCGTTCAACAAGACGCTGACGGAGGTCCTGCGATGAAGACCGAGGTCACGGAGATCGCCGACCGGATCTACCGCCTGTCGACCTTCGTGCCGCAGATCGGTCCGACCGGTTTCACCTTCAACCAGTTCCTGATCGACGCCGAGCAGCCGCTGCTGTTCCACTACGGGCACCGCGCGATGTTCCCTCTGATCTCGGCCGCGGTGAAGAGCGTGATCCCGCTGGAGAAGCTGCGCTGGACGACCTGCAGCCATGTCGAAGGCGACGAGTCCGGCGCGCTGAACGAGTGGCTCGCGGCCGCGCCCAACGCCGTGCCGGCGCACGGCCAGGTCGGCATCAACATCTGGCTGACCGACATGGCCAATCGCGGGCCGCGCACGCTGAAGAACGACGAGGTCCTCGACATCGGCGGCAAGAAGGTGCGCTGGCTCGACACGCCGCACGTGCCGCACAATTGGGACGCCGGCCTGATCTACGAGGAGACGACCGGCACGCTGTTCAGCAGCGATCTCTTCACCCAGATGGGCGCCTGCGAGGCCACGACGACCGGCGACATCGTCGATGCCGCGATCGCCACCGAAAAGGCCGTGCCCTTCATGCCGGCGACACCGCTCGCCGCGCCGACCCTGAATCGCCTGGCGGCGCTCAAGCCCAAGACGATCGCGCTGATGCACGGCCCGAGTTTCAAGGGCGACGGCGGTGCGGCCCTGACCGCGCTCGCGACCTACTACGCCAACGGCAAACCCTAGGGCGCCGAGCGCAGCCCCAGCGAGGCGAGGTAACTCCAGCGCACGGTCGCATTCGCAAGGCGCATGTTGTCGAGATACTGCTGCATGGCCTTTGCGATCAGCTCGTCGGACGGTTTGGCAGTCGTGCGAAAGTCGGCGAAGGCCACGATCTCGTTCCACCCATCGGGCCGCGGGATCGAGACGACGGTCGAGGGCGTATCGAGGTTCTTGTAGGTCCAGAACGACCAGCCGACGCCGTGGCTTTCATGCAGCTTGCGGAAGCCCTCGTTCCAATCGTCGGTGAGCTCGCCGGTTTCACCGAGGAACAGCGGCACGTTGTAGCGCGCGGCGAAGTTCAGGTGACGCTGGATCGAGTCGCGCTTCGTGCTCGCCCAGAACGAGTGATAGGTGTAGGCGAGATTGTCGGCGAAGGGCGGGCCGAACATGTCGAAGCTGGAACTCCACTGCCCGCCCGCCAGGATGATCACGCGCCCCGGATCGACGGCGCGTACCGCCGCCGTCACGTCCCTGTAGAACGGCTCGAGCCGCGGATTGAGGGTGGCGACGTCGTGATAGGGCGCGATCGGTTCGTTCAGCAGGTCGTAGCCCAGGATGGCGGGATTGCCGGCATAACGCTTGGCGATCGCCGCCCAGAGCCTGACCGTCATCTCGCGATGCGTCGGGACATAGAACATCAGCGGATAGCCCGGCCCGTCGTCGTGGTTGATGCCGGTCTGGCCCCCGGGTGCGGCATGCAGGTCGACGATGGCGTAAAGCCCGGCCTCGCGCACCCAGCCCAGCACGCGATCGAGCAGCGCCCAGCCGTCGCCCTGAATCGTGCCGTCGTCGGTCATGAACAGGGCATAGTGCAGCGGGATGCGCACCGTGTTGAAGCCGACCGACTTGATGAAGCGAATGTCGTCCTGGGCGATGTAGCGGTCGCGATATTCCCGCCAGAACGCAGCTGCTTTCTCCGACCCGAGCAGACGGTCGAAGGCGCCATAGATCTGTCGTGGCGACTTCGAGACCTCGAACTTGAACATGTAGCCCTCAGGCATGAGCCAGTTGCCGAGGCTGATGCCCTTGATCTGCAGCACCGATCCGTCGGAGGCCACGAAGTTGCGTCCTTCGGTGCGGACCAGCCGACTCTCGGCGGCCGCCGGCGTGGCGAGTGCCAGAACGGCGAGCCAGAACAGAAGCACGAGGCGCATGACGACACGGTAGCAGACGAATAAGGTCTCCCCAGAATGATTCTCGCCACTCTCCTGTTGCCGCTCGCCGTCGTGGCGATCGCGCTGGCCATCCAGCGTCTGCGCCTTCCCGCCTATCTCGCCCTGATGGCCGTGGTCGTCGGATACGGCATCGCGGCCCAGATGACCTTCCAGTCGATCGGCAAGGCGTTCGGCCTGGGCTTCGTGGCCGCGCTCGAACAGACCGGCCTGCTGCTGGTGGCGGCCAGCCTCGTCGCTGCCCTGCTGCGCCCCCAACCGCTGACGCCGGCCTCTGCCGCCGTGGCGGGCATTCTCGCGGGCCTCGGCGGCTCGGCCACCTCGGGCCTCGCGCTGTTGAAGCCGGCGGGCCGCGCCGTGACGCTCGCGCTCGCCATTCTGGCCGTCCATGCCCTGGTCGCGCCCTCGCCACTCGCGGTCGCGGCCATGTCGGTGATGAAGGCGAACCTCGCCACGATGCTCGCTTTCACCGTGCCGGTGGCGGCGATCCTCGTGCTGGTGATCTTCCTGCTGGCCCGCCACATCGACGGCCTGCACGGCGACCTCTCCTGGGCCTGGCTGGTCCTCGCCGTGCCGATCGGCCTGCTGGTGCTGCAGGCGATCGCCCAGATGCCGAGCGAGCCACTGGGCAAGGGCGGCGCGCGCGAGTTCTACACCGGCATCAGCCGGTCATTGATCCTCGCCGTGCTGGCGATCGGACTGGCCGTCGTGTTGTCGCGACGCTGGCAGCCCGAGAAGCTGGCCGATGCGAGCTGGGCACCGCTGCTGCTGACTGTCGGTGCCGCGGGCGGCCTGGCACGCGTTCTTGACGAGACCGGCATGGCCGAACTTCTGGCCGAGAAGGCGCTCCACCCCGGCCTCGGCCTGCTGACGCCGTTCCTCGCCGCCGCCATCGTCAAGACGATGCAGGGCAACTCGCTGTCGGCGGTGCTGACCGCCTCGGGCATGGTCGAGCCGATGCTGCCGGCGCTGGGTCTCGACAGCGCGAGTGGCCGCGCGCTTGCGGCGGCGGCGGCAGGCGCCGGCTCGATCGCGATCTGCCACGTCAACGATCCGTTCTTCTGGATCGCCGCCGATATCGGAAAGCTCTCGCCCGGGCGGGCGCTCAAGCTGGTGTCCGTCGGCAGCCTGCTGGTTGGCCTCGCCGCCCTGCTGCTGCTCGGCCTGTTGCGCGTAATCACCTGAAATCGGCACGGAGCGGCGCCCGCGCTTCGCTCGCGGGGCTCGCTGCAGCACCACACGCCGCCCGTCGCTCCGCATCCGCGGAGCGACTTAGTCCAGCTTCACGCCCGAAGCCTTCACCGCCGGCGCCCAGAGCTTGCGGTCGTCCTCGATGAATTCCTTGAGGCCCGATCGGCCGGCCGGCGGCACGTCGAGGCCGAGATCCTCGGCCCAGCGCTTCTGGATTTCCGGCTGCTTCAGAGCCTCGCCGATTGCGGCTTCGAGCTTGGCGACGATCGGCTCGGGCGTCGCCGCGGGTGCGCCGACGCCATACCACGACGTGGCGACATAGCCTTTCACCGTCTCGCCGATCGCCGGAATGTCGGGCGCCGCCTTCGAGCGCTCGGCTGAGGTGACGCCCAGCCCCTTCAACTTGCCGCCACGCACCTGCGGCAGCATCGAGGGCATGTTGGCGAACATCATGTGCACGGTCCCGGCGATGACGTCGTTGTAGGCCGGGCCCGCGCCCTTGTACGGCACATGCACGATGTCGACCTCGGCCAAGGACTTGAACAATTCGCCGCTGAGATGCAGCGACGTGCCGGGCCCGGACGAGGCGAAGGAATATTTTCCGGGCGATTCCTTGCACAGCGCGATCAGTTCCGCGACGTTGTTGGCCGGCACCGATTGCGTGAGGCCGAGCAGGTTGGCCAGGATCGCCACCCGCGAGATCGCCACGATGTCCTTGTCGGGATCGTAGGGCAGCCTGCTGTAGAGCATCGGATTGAGCGTGTGACTGGCGACCGAGATCAGTCCGAGCGTATAGCCGTCGGGCGCCGCGCGTGCGATCTCGACCGTGCCGATATTGCCGCCGGCGCCGCCCTTGTTGTCGACCACGAATTGCTGACCGAAGGTGCGCGAGAGCTGGTCGCAGATCAGCCGGCTGACCGTGTCGGTACCGCCGCCCGGCGCGAACGGCACCACGAAGCGAACGGTCTTGTTCGGCCAGCCGGCCTGCGCCCGCAGGCCCGGTGCGAGGGCGGGCGCGGCCAGGGACCCGGCAAGCCCCGCTTTCAAGAACGCTCGTCTTTGCATGGCATTTCCTCGGTTTCGTTGAAGCTAGCCTAGCTCAAGCTGGGTTAGTTTGGCGTCAATGAACGGACCTTTGGGGGAACTCTTCCGTCTCCCGGATTTTCTCCGGCTGTGGCTGGTCGGGGCGACCGGAAACGCGATGCGCTGGCTCGAGTTGCTGGCGTCGGGTCTGTTCGCCTGGGAAGCGACCCAGTCGGCGCTCGCCGTGACGGTCGTCGTCGCCGTGCGCCAGCTGCCGCAGCTCTTCTTCGGCGCCTTCGTCGGGGCGATTTCCGAAGCGGTCAACCGCAAGACCATCGTGATGCTGGCGCTGCTGGTGCCGGCGCTGGTCTCGACCGTCCTCGCAACGCTCGCCACCACCGGGCTTCTCGAATTGTGGCACGTAACGCTGGGCAACTTCATCTCCGGCACGATGTGGTCGACGGAAATGTCGACACGCCGGCGCATGGTCGGCGAGGTCGCGGGTCCGCACCGCATCGTTCCGGCGATCGCCCTCGATTCGGCCACCAATGCGGCGACCCGCATGATCGGCCCGATCCTGGGCGGCGTGATCTTCGGCTGGCTCGGCATGAGGGGGGCCTACACGCTCACGGCCCTGGTCCAATTCATGGCCGCCTTCGCGCTGGCGGGTCTTGCCTACGAACAGGTGATCCGCCGGCTGGACCTCGCGCGCATTCCCGCCGAAATCGCCGAGGGTCTGGCCTTCGCGCGCACCCGCAACACCATCCTGCTGGTCTATGGCGTCACCGTCGTGACCAACGCCTTTGCCTTCGCCTACTCGGGCCTGGTGGCGCCGATCGGCAGCGGCGTGTTCCACGTCTCGCCCGCCCTGGTCGGCCTGCTGGCGGCCGCCGAACCGCTGGGCGCCCTGCTGGGCGGCGCCCTGATCGCAGCCGGCGTGGTGCGCATGGACCGCCGGCTGACCTTCGCCGGAGGCGCCGGCCTGTTCATGGTGGCGCTGATCGTGATGGCGCTGTCGCCATCCTACTGGCTGGCCTTTGCCGTGCTGGTGATCGGCGGCTTCGGCACGGCGGGCTTCGGCAACATGCAGACCACCCTGATGCTGACCGAGGCTCCCGCCGAGATGCGGTCGCGGCTGATGGGCCTGGTCACGGTCGGCATCGGCACCGGACCGCTCGGCGTCCTGGTCGCCGGACTGCTGTCGGACGCGATCGGCCCGCGCGGCGCCGTCCTGATCATGGCCGGCGCCGGCCTGGCCGCGACGATCGCGCTCGCGGCAAGCTTGCGCGAGCGCTCGCGCCGGATCGATCCGTGAGGCCGCTCAGCCCTTGGCGATGAACGGCTTGGCGTCGGCGTCGTAGGCCGGATAGCCCAGGATCGTGCGCAACTCTGCCGACGGCAGCGCGCTCTTGGCTTCCGACTCGCCCGCCTTGATGGCGGCGAGGCCCGCCTTCATGCCGGCGATGGCGGGCGACAGCATGCCGGTCGGGAAGGTGCCGATCTTGAAGCCGAGCGCCGCCGCCTCCTTCTGGGTCGGCGTGGCCCGCGCGCCGCCGGGCGACAGCACGACGAAGTGCGGCTTGCCCTTGCTGGCGACGATGCCGCGCTTGATCTCCGCGTCGTCGGCGGGCGAATCGAGGAACAGGATGTCGGCGCCCTCCTCGACATACATCTCGATGCGCGCCACGGCCTCGTCGATGCCCTGGGTCGGCCGGCAATCGGTCCGCGCCATGATCAGGATGCCCGACTCCCTGGCGGCCTGGACGGCGGCGCGGATCTTCATGCGCGCTTCCTCGCGCGGCAGGCAGGGCTTGCCGGCCGAGGTGAGTGCGCGCGGCGTGATCTTGTCCTCGATCAGCACGGCGGCGGCGCCAGCGCGGCCATAGGCGCGCACGGTACGCTGGACGTTCATCGCATTGCCGTGTCCGTGATCGCCGTCGGCCAGGATCAGCATCTCCGGCGCCGCGGCATGGACCATGTTGAAGGAATCGAACATCTCGCCGAACGAGACGAGGTCGAGATCGGGGCCGCCGAGCCGGCCGGCCGCGACGCAGGATCCCGAGAGGAACGCCGTCTCGAAGCCGGCTTCGGCGGTCAGTTTGGCGGAGATGCCGTCCCACACGGCCGGCATCGCGATGAAGCCGGGCTTGGCCAGCAGGGCGCGCAGCCGCGCCGGTGCGGATTGGGTCATTTCTATTCCTCCTGAAGGCTATTGCGCCGCGTCGCGGCTACGATCGTCGGTTGCAGACGGCGCGGTCCCGGGCGCCAACGCGCCGGGACACATCCCACTATTCTGATTCTCCCCGACCATGTGGCAACTGTAGCGCTCGATCGGCCCGCACGACAGTGACCGCCAGCGAAAACGCTGGCCGCCAGCCGAGAGGACCTGATGACGGCAACCCGGGGGACGACTTGGGCATCTACGACTGCGTGCGCTTCGACACGTTCTGGCTGGACAAGTAGGCCTCCGGCGCGCCATCACCGGGGCATGATCACCTTCTACTTTTCCCCCGGTTCGAGTTCGATGGCGACGCACATCGCCCTCCACGAAACGGGCGCGCCTTTCGAAGCGCGCCCGTTGGCCTTGCAGAAGGGCACGCGCACGCCCGATTTCCTCAAGATCAATCCCAACGGCAAAGTGCCGGCGCTCGTGATCGACGGCAAAGTCCTGACCGAGGTGGCCGCCACGCTGTTCTATCTCGCCCGCGCCTTCCCGCAGGCCGGGTTGATGCCAGCCGGCGTGCTGGGCGAGGCCGAAGCCATTTCGTGGATGTCGTTCGACGCCTCGACCCTCCATCCCGCGGTCGGCCAGGGACCCGAGCGTGTCGCGGAAACCTGGCGGATCGCCGAGCAGAAGCTCGGCGGCAGGCAATGGTGTGTCGGCGACAAGTATTCGATCGCCGACATCCACCTCTTCCGCCTGTACTGGCGTTTCAAGGACAGGTTCGACCTGAAGGCGGCCGAGCACCCGTCGGTGCACTCGCTGTACGAACGCATGATGGAGCGGCCGGCGGTCAAGAAGACGATCGAAATCGAAGCGAAGGTCCCGTCGTCGCTGCCGGCCTGATCAGTCGCCCGACTCAACCACCAGCCGCCAGATCGATGGCGCGGCGATACATCGTCATCGCCGCTTCGGGCGTGTTGTAGCCCGCGTGGCTCGTCAGGGTGACGTTGTCGAGCCCGAGCAACGGCTCGGAAGGCTCGGGCGGTTCCTTGCCGAACACGTCGGTCGCGTAGTGGCCGATATGGCCTGATTTCAGCAGATCGATCAGCGCCGGCTCGTCGACGACGCCCGCGCGGGCCGTATTCACCACGATGACGCCCTTCCTGGTCTTGCCGAGCCGTGCACGATCGAGGAAGCCGCGCGTCCGGTCGTTGAGCGCGAGATGAAGGCTGACGATGTCGGACCGCGCCAGCAGCGTCTCGAGCGGCACCGTGTCCGGCTTGGGCGTGCGGTTCCAGGCCAGCACCTTGAATCCGATCCCGCCGGCGATGCGCGCCATCTCGCGGCCGATGCCGCCCAGGCCCACGATGCCCAGCGTCTTGCCGCGCAATTCCATGCCCTGCATCGGCCGCCAGCCACCCGCGCGCACGATGCCGTGCATGGTGGCGATGTGGCGAGCGGCGGCGAAGACCAGGCCCATCGCGTGTTCGGCCACCGTGGTGTCGCCATAGCCGCTGATCGTGGAGACCTTGATGCCGAGTTTCCGGGCCGCCTCGACGTCGACGAAGCTCGCCGCCCCGGTGCCGAGAAAGACGATGTGCTTCAGGTCCTTGCACTTCTCGAGCGTTGGCGCGCTGAAATAGGTCGCGTCGTTGATCACGGTGTCATAGCCCGCAACCTTGGCGGGGACGTCCTTCTCGTCGACCGGGCCCATATTGACCACGACCGGGATGTCCTTGGGTCCGTGGACGCGCTTCCAGACCGTGTCGATATCGGGCGTAGAATCGACGAAGAGAGTCTTAGGCATCGTTCAGTATCCGCCAGACCTTCTCTGGCGTCACCGGCATGTCGATGTGGGTGACACCGAATGCCGACAGCGCGTCGACGATGGCGTTCATCACCGAGGGCAGCGCGCCGGCGCAACCCGCCTCGCCGCAGCCTTTCACGCCGAGGCGATTGGTTTTGCACGGCACGGAGTGATTCTCGATCGAGAAGTCGGGTGCGTCGGCGGCGCGCGGCAGGGCGTAGTCCATGAAGGTGCCGGCAATCGGCTGGCCCTGTTCGTCGAAGATCGCATGCTCCATCAGAGCCTGTCCGATGCCCTGCACCACGCCGCCATGGGCCTGACCCGCGACCAGCATCGGATTGATGACGGTGCCGAAGTCGTTGACCATGAAATAGCGCTCGACCTCGATGACACCGGTCTCGCGGTCGATCTCGACCTCGGCGACATGGCAGCCGTTGGGGAACGAGAACGGCGGATTGTCGGAGATGTGGCTGACATCGAGCGACTGCGGCAGGTCGGCCGGCAGTTTCAGGCCGCCGCGGAGCTTGTCGGCAAGATCCATGATGCCGATGCTGCGGTCGGTGCCTGCAATGGTGAAACGGCCACGATTGAATTCGATGTCGGCGGCCGAGGCTTCCATCACGTGCGCCGCGATCTGCTTTCCCTGCTCGATCAGCTTGTCCCCGGCCTCCAGGAATGCCTGGCTGGCGACCAGCGCCGACTTCGAGCCGCCGGTGCCGCCGCCGACCTTGAGCTGGTCCGAATCGCCCTGCAGAAGGCGCAGACGCTCGAACGGAATCCCGGTTTGCTCGCTCAATACCTGGGCGAAGGGGCTTGCGTGGCCCTGCCCATAGTCGAGCGTGCCCGAGAGCATGGTGACGGTACCGTCGGCCTCGAAGCGGATGCCGCCATACTCCTTGGCCGGCGGACCGGTCACTTCGAGATACTGGCCGATGCCCCGACCGCGCAGCTTGCCGCGCGCGGCACTCTCCGCCCGGCGCTTCTCGAAGCCGTCCCAGTCGGCGGCATGCAGCGCCTTGTCGAGGATGGCGGTGAACTCGCCCGAATCGTAGTTCATGCCCGACGGCGCCTTGTACGGCATCTGCTGCGGCGCGATGTGATTGCGCCGGCGGAGTTCCGCACGATCGATGCCCATCTCGCGCGCCGCCGTGTCGATCAGGCGCTCCATATAGTAGTTGCCCTCTGGGCGGCCCGCCCCGCGATAGGCCGCCAGCGGCGTGGTGTTGGTGAACACCACCTTGGAGTTCACCTCCATCGCCGGTGTCGCATAGACGTCGATGATGTTCTTGACCGCGTTGGTCGTGGCCGGCATCGGCGGATAGATGTAGGCGCCGGCGTTGCCGGTACCGCTCAGTCGCACCGCGAGGAACCTTCCGTTCTTGTCCAGCGCCAGCTCGGCGACACGCTGATGGTCGCGGCCGTGATGGTCGCTCAGGAAGCTCTCGGAACGCTCGTCGGTCCACTTGACCGGCCGGCCGAGCCTCTTCGCGGCCAGCAACAGCGGGCCGTACTCGGGATAGACTTGGCTTTTCATGCCGAAAGAACCGCCGACATTGCCGGTCAGCACCCGCACCTTGTCGGGCGTCGTGTTCAGCACGTTGCGCGCGAGGCCGCCGCGGATGCCCATCACACCCTGGCAGCCAAGCCTCAGCACCCAACGGTCGTTCTCGTAGGAGCCGATCGCCGAGCGCGGCTCCATGGGATTGACGACGATGCGGTTCGAATTGATCTCGAGCCGGGTGACGTGCGCCGCCGCGGCGAAGGCCTTCTTCACCGCTTCGGCGTTGCCATAATGGAAGTCGAGCACGAGATTGCCCGGCGCGTCGTCGTGAATCTGCGGCGCGCCAGCCACCAGCGCCTCGGCCGGCGATGTGACCGCCGGCAGTTCCTCGATGTCGAGCTCGACGGCTTCAGCAGCATCCTTGGCCTGCACGGCCGTCTCGGCGACAACGCACGCCACGGCCTCGCCGACATAGCGGACCTTGCCCTTGGCCAGCGACGGCCGCGGCGGAGTCTTCATCGGCTTGCCGTCGCGGTCGGGAATGTTCATCTCGCACTTGAGCGGACCGAAGCCCGCCGCGTCGAGATCGGCATGCGTCAACACGGCCAGCACGCCCGGCATGGCCCGGGCGGCCTGGATGTCGATTCCCTTCAGGACGCCGTGAGCGATCTTGCTGCGGACCATGACCGCAAAGGCCTGCCCCGGCAGGTTGATGTCATCGGTGTAGCGGCCTTCGCCGCGCAGGAGGGTCGGGTCCTCCTTGCGCGGCACCGGCTGACCGACTCCGAACTTCATCAACGCCAGGTCGTTGTCACTCAACGCGTCCATTACGCTACTCCGGACGAGACTACTTAAGCGGCGAGTAGTTGGTCGGCAGCAGCAGGGTCGAGTGCATCTCCTGCAGCTTGGCCGGGCCCTTGGCGAGATAGGCCTGCCACGCCGGATCCTTCATGGCGTCCGAGCGTGCCTTGAAGCGCTCTTCGAGGTTCTTGTAGCGCCAGAGATGGATCCACTCGTTCGGTTGCGGGAACTCGCCGGTCCAGGCGCCCCAGATCGGCGAATACTTCTCGCGGGCCGCCTGCACTTCCTTGAAGTCCTTCCCGTACTGCGTGGCGCCGCCCATGTTGCAGCGATAGATGCGCAGCTCGTAGACGTTGCCGGTCGTGCCGTCGCTCGGCTTGATGTCGACGACTGGGTTCATGAGGCGCAGGTCCTGGCGCTGGATCAGCGGACGGATCACCGGCACGTAGCCCTCGGTCCACGGCTTGTGCTTCATCAGCTCGGTGCGCAGCCGCGTGCGCTCCTCGTAGCTGTCGTACTTCCAGAGGTGCCAGATCTGGTTCAGCGCGCCGAACTCGGCCGTCCAGTAGCCGTGGTTGACGCCGAAATTCTGCCCGCGCGCCGGCCGGCCGATCGTCTCGGCGGCCTTGAGGTATTCCGGCATCTTGCCCGGATAGAGCGTGTAGGTGCGAAGCTCGTAGACCATGTGATTTCCCCTTACGGATGCGGGTTCTTGGGCGGATGCGCCTTGACCGCTTCCTCGTTGATGTCGGCACCCCAGCCCGGCCGGGTCGGCACGATCAATTCGCCATTCTGGATGACCGGTGGATGGGTGACCAGATCGTCCTTCCACGGCACGTCGTCGATATCGATTTCCATGATACGGAAATTGGGCATCGCCGCGCACAGATTGGCGCTCATCAAGGTCGACATGTGGCCGTAGAAATTGTGCGGCGCGCAGTTGATCTCGTAGGCCTCCGCCATGGTCGAGATCTTGTGGCCCTCGGCCAGGCCGTTCCACGGCACGTCGATGATCGACACGTCGATCGACCGGTTCTCGAAGAACGGCCGGAACTGCCGCCGGCCGAACAGCGACTCGCAGGAGGCGATCGGCATCGCGGCACGGTCGCGGATCAGGCGCAGGCCCTCGGGATCGTAGGAATCGATCTCCAGCCAGAACAGATTGTAGGGCTCGCAGGCCCTCGCGACCTTGATGTAGCCCTCGGTCTTGAAGTTGAAGTTGGTGTCGAGCAGGATTCCCATGTCGGGGCCCGCGCCCTGCCGGAAAGCCGCCAGACCGTCCTTGATCGCCGCCAGTGTCGGCCCGTCGGCGTTGAGCTCGGGCCCGCCCGGCGTACGGCCGAAGCCCGGCTGATACATGTTCGGCGGGTCGAGATCGAAGCGGAATATGTTGGTCTTGAGCGCCCTGAAACCGCGCTGCTTGACGTGGGCCCCGAGCTTCACCAGGTCGTCGAGCGAGCGCACCGGCTCGACCCCCATCACCTCGGCGTTGCGGAAGCGGTAGCTGCCGCAGTGCGACCAGTAGAGCGGCAGGCGATCGCGCACCCTGCCGCCGAACAGCTCGTAGACCGGCACGCCCAGCGACTTGGCCTTGACGTCGAGCAGCGCATTTTCGATCGCGGCCATCGCCTGCTGATTGATGCCGCCCGGCGCCTGCCGGGTGACGGCATATTGCATCGACATGATGCGCTCGACCGCCCGCGGGTTTTCGCCGATCAGGCCCGCCGCCATGCGGCGGATCACGGCGGTGATGCCGGCGCTGCCGTAGCCTTCGTTGTATTCCGACCAGCCGACGATGCCGTCATCCGTCGTGATCTTGAGAAAGGAGAAGTCCCGCCAGCCGGCGTCGCAGTGCATATCCTCGATCTTGACGATCTTCATGGTGTTTCCTCCCGGGTGCCCGACAGCATAGACTAAGCGGCGCACTCATAGCGGGACAAAACCATGCCTCTGCACGGCAAGGGAATGCTGGTCGTCTATACCGAAGTGAAGCCCCGCGACGAGCGCGACTTCAACGAGTGGTACAATCGCGAGCACATCGACGAGCGGGTCAATCTGCCGGGCTTCCACCGCGCCCGCCGCTACGTCGCCGAACGCGGCGCACCCAAGTATCTCGCGACCTACGAATGCGACCATGTCGGCGACCTGGCGACTCCCGGGTACCTGAACCTGCTCGCCAACCAGACGCCGTGGTCGCAGTCGGTGATGGCCCGCTTCACGACGTTTCATCGCATGACCCTGCGGGTGCAGGTCGACCTCACCCATGGTGTCGGCGGCGCAGTCACGACCGTCCGCTTCGTGCCCGATCCGCGCAAGCGCCGCTTGATGACCGACTGGCTGTCCAGGACCGTGCTGCCCCGCGCCATCGCCAAGCCGGGCCTCGTGGGCGCGGCGGCGCTGGAGAACGACCTCGACGCCGCCAACGCGCCGATCCAGGAAAAGAGCATGGACCATCCGCGCGCCGAGGACGCCGAGTGGATCGTCATGCTCGAGGGCTCCGACCCCAAGGCGACCGACTTGGCGGCGCGCCAGACCTTCAAGCTCGCGTCGCTGGCCAAATACGGCGTCACCAAGGCACCGGCCATCGCCACCTATCGGCTGCTGTTCGGCAACCAGCGCTGACGGAAGTTTGACCTGCTGTTGAACGTCATGCTGCCTAGGTTGGACCGGTGACGACCCGCCAGACCATTTTCGTGTTGCGCCAGATCACGCTGGCCGGCCTCTGCCTGCCTGCCCTCTATCTCGCCTGGCGCTGGTGGACGGACGATCTCGGTCCGCGCCCGGTGACCTTGGCCACACATGTAACCGGTGACTGGACGGTGGTGTTCCTGCTGCTGTCGCTGGCCCTCACGCCGGCCCGCGCGGTGTTCGACTTCATGCCGCTGATGCAGATCCGTCGCCGGATCGGCGTCGCCGCCGCGCTCTATGCCGTGCTGCATCTGCTGATCTACGCCGCCGACCAGAAATGGAACCTGGTCGTCGTCGCGGTCGAGATCGCCAAGCGCTTCTACCTGACGATCGGCTTCGTGGCGCTCCTGATGATGGTGGCACTCGCCGTCACCTCGACGGACGGCTGGCAGCGCCGGCTGAAGCTCAACTGGAAGCGCCTGCACCGGCTCGCCTATCCCGCGGCCGTGCTGGCGATCCTGCATTTCTTCATCCAGTCCAAGGCCAATGTCGGCGAGGCGACGGTGGCGGCCGGCCTGTTCGCCTGGCTGATGGTGTGGCGAGCCCTGCCGCAGAAGCTCGCCGTCAGCTATCGGGGCCTCGTCCTGCTCGCTATCGCGGCGACTGCATCGGCGCTGGTCTTCGAGCTCGCCTGGTACGGCCTGATCAACAACGTCGATCCCATGCGGATCCTGCGGGCCGACATGAACCTCGATCTGGCGCCGCGGCCGGTCCACAAGGTGCTGCTGGCCTCGTTTGCCGTGATCGTCCTGACGGCATTGCGCCGCCTGCCGAAAGCCCTCAAACGCCTCTTTACGAGCCGCTATATCCAAAGGACTATATCGACTTCTTGATTCGGAGGTCGACGTGGTGCGGAGACGGAGCTGGCTCGGGGCGGCAGTCGCGCTGACGATGCTGCCTGGCCTCGGCCAGGCGCAAGACGGCCTGGTGATCTTCGCCGCCGCCAGCCTGAAAAACGCCCTCGACGAGATCGCCGCCGACTGGACCAGAACCACCGGCAAGCCGGCCCCGAAGATCTCCTATGCCGCCAGCTCCGCCCTCGCCAGGCAGATCGAGGCGGATGCACCAGCCGACCTCTTCATCTCGGCCGACCTCGACTGGATGGACTACGTCGCCAGGAAGGACCTGATCAAGGCCGACACGCGAGTCAGCCTGCTGGGCAACAGGATCGTCCTGATCGCGCCCCGCGATTCGAAGGCCGCGCTCGAGCTCAAGCCCGGCGCCGACGTGGCCAAACTGCTGGCGGGCGGACGGCTCTCGATGGCGAATGTCGATGCTGTGCCGGCCGGCAAGTACGGTAAGGCCGCCCTGGAAAAACTCGGCGCCTGGAACGGCGTAAAGGACAGGATCGCCCAGGCCGAGAACGTGCGCGCCGCCCTGCTCGTGGTCTCGCGCGGCGAGGCGCCGCTCGGCATCGTCTATGCGACCGACGCCGCGGCCGATCCCAACGTGAAGATCATCGCCGAGTTCCCGGCCGATTCGCATACGCCGATCATCTATCCGGCGGCGGTGCTGAAGAGCTCCCGGTCGGCCGACGCGACCGCCTTCTTCGACTATCTCAAGACTGCGAGGGCCCGGCCCTTGTGGGAGAAGCAGGGCTTCACCGTGCTGGCGAAATCCGCCTCTTCCACATGAGCCTGTCGGCCGAGGAATGGACGGCAGTCCGGCTCAGCCTGCTGGTCGCCGTCACGGCGATGGCGGCCAGCCTGCCGCTCGGCGTGGCGGTCGC
>CAWUOG010000013.1:0-22367 GCA_963923875.1 uncultured Alphaproteobacteria bacterium | reverse complement strand
GTCGTCAGCCTCTCGGTGAAGGAGGGCGATGCCGTCGCGGCCGGCCAGCCGCTGCTGATCATGGACGCCATGAAGATGCAGCACGAGATCAAGAGCCCGGCGCGCGGCTACGTGCGGCGCGTCGCGGTCGAAGCCGGCGAGACGATCTACGAGGGCCATGCCCTGCTGTTCGTCGAGGAGGCGGACGTCGAGGTGAAGGGCGCCGCAGCCGAGGAAAAGATCGATCTCGATCACATCCGTCCCGACCTCGCCGAATATCTCGAGCGCCGGGCGATGACCCTGGACGACAAGCGGCCGGATGCCGTGGCGCGGCGCCGCAAGACCAACCAGCGCACCGCGCGCGAGAATCTGAACGACCTGATCGATCCGGGCTCGTTCGTCGAATGGGGCGCCTTCGCGATCGCCAGCCAGCGCACGCGGCGCACCCAGGAAGACCTTATCGAGAAGACACCGGCCGACGGCCTGATCACCGGGATCGGCCGCGTGAACGGATCGCTCTTCGGGCCGAACAAGTCGCGGGTCGCGGTCGCGCACTACGACTACACGGTGCTGGCGGGCACGCAGGGCAAGACCAACCATCACAAGAAGGACAGGCTGTTCGAGATTGTCGAGGAGCAGCGCATCCCGCTGATCTTCTTCACCGAGGGCGGCGGCGGCCGGCCGGGCGATGTCGACGTTCAGTCGGTGGCCGGTCTCAACACCATGGCCTTCCACATCTTCGGCCGGCTGTCGGGCGTGTCGCCCCTGGTCGGCATCAATTCCGGCCGCTGCTTCGCCGGCAATGCCGCGATCCTGGGCTGCTGCGACGTGGTGATCGCCACCAGGAACTCGTCGATCGGTATGGGCGGTCCGGCGATGATCGAGGGCGGCAATCTCGGCGTCTTCAGCCCGGAGGAAGTCGGTCCGATGAGCGTGCAGGTGCCCAACGGCACGGTCGACATCGCCGTCGAAGACGAGGCCGAGGCGGTAGCTGTGGCGAAGAAGTACCTGTCCTATTTTCAGGGTGCTCTGCCCGACTGGTCCGCCGCCGACCAGCGGCTGCTGCGACGCGCCATCCCCGAGAACCGCCTGCGCGTCTACGACGTGCGCACGGTGATCGACACGATGTGCGACGAAGGCTCGGTGCTGGAGATCCGCCGTGCTTTCGGGCCGGGCATGGTGACGTGTCTTGGCCGCATCGAAGGCAAGCCGCTCGGCATCGTCGCCAACAACCCGACGCATCTCGCCGGCGCGATCGACTCCGACGGTTCGGACAAGGCGGCACGATTCCTTCAGCTGTGCGATGCCTTCGACCTGCCGGTGCTGTTCCTGTGCGACACGCCGGGCATGATGGTCGGCCCGGAAATCGAGAAAACGGCCCTCGTGCGCCACTGCTCGCGGCTGTTCGTGGTCGGCGCCAACCTCACCGTGCCATTCGGCACCATAGTGCTGCGCAAGGCCTACGGACTTGGCGCGCAGGCGATGGCGGGCGGCAGTTTCCATGCCGGAACTTTCGCGATCTCCTGGCCGACCGGCGAGTTCGGCGGCATGGGGCTCGAGGGCGCGGTCAAGCTGGGCTACCGCAAGGAGCTCGAGGCGGTGAGCGACCCGGCCGAGCGGCGGGCGCTTTTCGACAAGATGGTCGCGGCGGCCTACGCCCGCGGCAAGGCGCTCAGCACGGCGACCTACTTCGAGGTCGACGAGGTCATCGATCCGGCCGAATCGCGCAAATGGGTGGCCACTGCCCTGCTTGGCGCCAAGCGTCGGCCCCGCCACGAGCACAAGAAGCGACCGAACATCGATACGTGGTAGACTGACCCGCTTTGCGACCGCCGCTTCTTGCCCGGGCCTTTGCCTGTCTGATCGCCCTGCCTCTCCTGACGGTGGGTCCTGTGGCCATTGCCGGGCCCTTCGAGGACGCCAAGGCCGCCTTCGAGCGCGGCGACGCCGCGGCGGCTTTCAAGCTCTTCAAGCCGCTCGCCGAGGAAGGCGACGCGTCGGCGCAGTTCTGGCTCGGGCAAATGTACGATCTCGGCAAGGGTGTGCCGCAGAACCTTTCCGAAGCGTCGCTGTGGTATCGCCGCGCCGCCGAGCAGGGCAACGTCATGGCCCAGCACAATCTTGGGCACATGTACGAGAGCGGCGAGGGCACGAAGGTTTCGGAATATTCGCTGACCGCCGCGGCAAGCTGGTATCGTCGCGCCGCCGAGCTCGATTACAAGCCCTCGCAGGCCAATCTCGGCGCGCTTTACGCCGCCGGCCGCGGCGTGCGGCGCGACTTCGTCGAGGCCTATATGTGGATGCTGCTGGCCGGCGCGATCGCCGACAACAATCGCGAGGCGCTGGGCAAGCGCATGACGCCGCAACAGATCGCCACGGCGGAGCGACAGGCGAAGGAATGGAAGCCGAAGCCCGACCGCTGAGGCGGCCGCGGCTTCCTTATTGGCTGACCCAGAACGTATCGGGCTTGTAGAGGCCGATATATCCGCCCGGATCCCAGGCGTAGTAGCCTTCCTTGGGCACGTTCTTGACCTTCGGGCCGACCACGATCGGCTGCATGATGCCGTTCACCGTGCCGATCGAGAAAGTCTGGTCGGCGTTGATCTCGAGGATCTTCGTCCAGGCCGCCCGGCGTACGTCGTCATTCGATGCCTGCTCCCAGTTCTTCACGAGCTCGAGCAACTGCTCCGCCTCAGGCAGGTCGCACTTTTCGCCCTGCTTGCCGCCGGTTTCGAAGAACAAACCCCACTTGGGCCACTGCAGGCCGCCTTGCATGGTCGGTGCGAACTCCTTGGGGCTGGTGACGGCGGTCGGCACTGCTGTGGTGTATCCGGCATAGGCCACCATCAGGGACTCGCCGCTGGTGTTGCGCAGGCGGAAATTGTTGATCGACTGCGGCTTGGCCAGAAGCCGGATGCCGATCTTTTTCCACTGGTCGGCGATCAGCGACATCGCATCGGTGTCTTCGGTTTCCTCGCTGGCATGCTCGATTACGATAGTCGCCGTGCGGCCGTCTGGTAGCAGCCGGACCCCCAGGTTGTTGCGCCTGTCGAGGCCGGCCTCGTCGAGCAGCCTGTTCGCGAGCTTCGGATCGTGGGTCGCCCACTTGGTCGCATATTCGGGTTTGAACAGCGTCGAGCGCGGCATGATCGTGTTGTTCGACGGCCTGGCGAGGCCGATGTAAACGACCTGGTTCAGCTCTTCGCGATCGATTCCGAGCGACAGCGCGCGGCGGACGCGGACGTCGCGGAAAACCTTACGCCATACCTCGTCCTTGGCGTTGAGATTGGGATAGAGCGCGAGCTGCGAGCCCGAGCCCGACTCCCACAGGCGCACTTCGATGTGCGAGCTCTTGGCGCTCTTCCGGAGGAACGTGTAGTCGCGCATGTTGAGGTAGCGCGGCTGCAGGTCGGCTTCGCCGAGCCCCGCCTTGGCCGGTACGAGGTTCGGCGCCGCGAGAGTGAAGATCACGCGATCGGCGTACGGCAGCTGGTGGCCCTTTTCGTCGATGCGGTAATAGAACGGATTGCGCTGGAACACGAAGCGCTGCGCCGGCGGTGCGGTCACCAGCTTCCAGGGGTTGAGCGTCGGCATGTCCGGATTGTCGTTGGCGTACATCACGTCGACGCGCCGGTGGATCTGCACCCAGCTCTGCTGTCCGCCTCTCGCTGCTTTGGCGATGTCCTCGGCCGAAGCGAATTTTGCGTGGACCTTCTTGAGGTAGTGCGCGGGCCGGTACAGGAACAGCGGTGCGGCGCGAGCCTGGCTCTCGATGAAGTACGGGTTGGGCTTGTCCCAGGTGTACCTGATCGTGAGCTCGTCGATGATCTCGACCTTGGGCGGCTTGTCGTCGACCAGCAGCTCAACCGATGGACCGCGTGGCGACAGTTCCTTGTTGTTGGCAATGTCTTCCCAGAAATATCGGAAGTCCTCGGTCGTGAACGGCGTGCCATCGGACCATTTGTGGCCGGCGCGCAGCTTGAAGGTGAACTCCCGCCCGCCTTTGTCCTCGTAGCTCTCCAGAATGTCGGGGTGCAGCTTGAAGTGTTCGTCGTACACGATCAGCCGTGCATTGGCGTAGATCGTCATCAGTCGGGTATCGCGCGCACTGGCGACGAGCATGTTGAGCTCGCCGCCCGGAATGCCGGCGCCGTCGCTGCCGGAAAACTGCGTCACGACCGAAGGCACCTTGGGGATGCGCTGATCCACCGGCGGCAGGCTGCCTGCCTTCACCTGCTCGGCGAGCGAGGGCACTTCCTTGAGGGCAGGCAGCGCTTCGGCTCGCAGCACGGAGGGTCCCCAGACCGCGCCGAAGGCCAGTGCACCGGTAAAGACGCGCCGCTTCATGATACCAACCTCGCCTGTCTACTCGGCCTTCGCGCCGGAAATCCTTACCATCTCCGCCCAACTGACAGCATCACGCCTGATGAAATCTTCGAAAGCACCCAGCGTCGATGGAGCGGCATCGAGGCCGACCTGTCTCAGGCGGTCGTAGATGGCGGGCTGGGCCAGTGCCCGGTTTATTTCGCCATTGAGCTTCTCGCGCACTGACTCGGGCATGCCGGCCGGACCGGCGATCGACAGCCAGGGTTGCTGCGCGAGGCCAGGGTAGAACTCCGCCAGGGCAGGGATGTTCGGCTGCATTGGCCAGCGCCCCGGACCAGTGACGGCGAGCGGCTTCAGCTTGCGCGCGGCAATCTGCGGCAGCGCCACCGTGCCATCGACGAACATGAAGTCGAAGCGCCCTTCCATAAGGTCGGCCACCGCCTTGACCGATCCCGGATAGGGCACGTGCAGCGCTTTCACCTGCTCGCGGGACATCACAAGCTCGGCCAGCAGGTGATGTGCCGAGCCGATGCCCGGCGATCCGAAACTGTAGCCGCCGGGCTTGGCGCGCAGCATCGCGAGCAGCTCCCTCACGCCGGTTGCCGGCAGGTCGGGCCGGGCGACCAGGATCAGGGTAACGTTGCCCAGCAGGGCGATGCCCGCGAAATCCGACACCGCGATCATCGGCTTGGCGTAGAGCGCGGGCGCGATGCAAAGCGTCGTCACGGTTGCGAGCAGCAGCGTGTGGCCATCGGCCGGCGACTTCGCGACCATCGAGGCGCCGAGCTGCGTGCCGGCGCCCGCCTTGTTCTCGATCACCACCGGTTGGCCGAGCGTGCCCTGCAGGTGCTCGCCAATCAGGCGCGCGGCGACGTCTGTCAGGCCGCCGGGCGGGTAGGGCACGACGATCTTCATCGGCTGAGAGGGGAATGCTGCCTGAGCGAACGCCGGGCCAGCGTGTGGCCGGCCAGCCAGCGAGGCCAGCGCCGCGCCGCCGAGCCCGAGCAGGGTGTGGCGACGTCTCATGATGGCCTCAGTAGCGATCGAAGGCGCGCTTGGGGCCGGGCCGCGTGCCTTCGGCGATGACCGGCTTCACCGTGCCGATCGCGGGCACCGTATCCGGCGTGTAGGCGCCGCTGACGCCGACCGGCTTGTCGCCCTTGACCGTGACGCGCTCCATGGTGCGCCGTGCAGGGTAGTAGTCGTGCACGGCGTAGTGCTGGACCGAGCGGTTGTCCCACATCACCAGCGTGTTGGGCTGCCACTTCACCCGCAACTGGTACTCGGGGATGGTCGCCTGGCGATAGAGAAACTCCAGAAGCGTTTCGCTTTCGTCGGCCTTCAGTCCCTTGATGCGCGTGCAGAACTGCCGATTGACGTAGAGCACGCGGCGGCCGGTGACAGGATGCACCCGCACCACCGGATGCCAGGGGTTGGGGAACTGATCTTCCAGCGCGCGCAACTTTGGCCGATCACTCTCGCCGAACAGCGGCCGCCACGGCTTGAAGTCGTGCTGTGCCTCGAGGCCGTGGATGTGCTGCTTCATGCGTTCGCTGAGGCCGCGGTAAGCCGCACTCATGCTGGCAAACAGCGTGTCGCCGCCGGTTTCAGGCACGACCTTGGCGCGCAGGATGGTGGCGAGCGGCGGCGCGGCGCGGAACGTCTCGTCGACGTGCCAGATGTCGGTCAGGGCCGGCGGATTGTCGGCTGAGTAATCGAGGATGATGACCTCGGGCTTGTCCGGCAAATTGGGAGAGAAGGGATGGATAGACAGTTCGCCGAAACGTGCGCCGAATGCCATCTGCTGGTCGACCGTGATGTTCTGGTCGCGCAGCACGATCACCTCGTAGTTCACGAAGGCGTCGTGGATGACCGCGAACTGCGCGTCGGAAAGCGGATGCCTGAGGTCGATACCTTCGATCTCGGCGCCGATGAAGCCGTTGATGGGCTTTACGCGAACTTTGCCTTCGCTGTGCAGCACGGCTGCCGGGCGTTTGGCCGTCTGGGCCGCCATCGCTTCCTCCATGCTTCTTGTTGCGCTAATTCTAGCCCCATCAAGATGGGGGAACCATGGCAAGCGGGCTGGAAAACGAATACGTGACGCTGCACGAGATCGTGAAAGCGGCGAAAATCCGCCTTAATGCGAACATCTGGGACTATCTGATCGGCGGCACAGAGACTGAAACGACGCTCCGGCGCAACCGCATGGAGCTCGATTCCATCGCCTTCAAGCCGCGGGTGCTGCGCGACGTCAGCAAGATCGATCCGTCGTCGGAGATTTTCGGCAAGAAGTTGCGCATCCCGGTGCTGCTGGCGCCGGTCGGCTCGCTCGAATCCTTCGAGCCGGGCGGCGGCATCACCGTTGCCAAGGGGGCCGGCGCGGGCGGCGTCGGCATGCTGATCAGTTCGGTGACGACGCTCCGGCTCGAGGACATCGTCAAGGGCGGCGCCGGCCCCAAGATCTACCAGCTCTACGTGCGCGGCGACGACAAGTGGGTGGCCGAGCGGGTCAAGCAGGCGATGGACGCGGGCTACGACGCCTTCTGCATCACCGTCGACACCCAGGTCTATTCGCGCCGCGAGCGCGACATAGCCAAGCGCTTCGTGAAGTCGTGGCGCACGGCGGCGACCGGCCAGGACCACCAGGCCGCGTTCTCGTGGGACAACTACAAGCGTGTGAAGGACCAGTTCCCCGACGTGAAATTCATGCTCAAGGGCCTGGGTTGCGCCGAGGATGCCGAGATCGCGATCAAGGAAGGTACCTGGGCGGTCTATTGTTCCAACCATGGCGGCCGCCAGCTCGACCATGGCCGCGGCTCGGCCGGCGTGCTGCCCGAGATCGTCGACGTGGCGAAGGGCAAGGCGAAGATCGTGGTCGACGGCTCGTTCAGCCGCGGCAGCGATATCGTCAAGGCAATCTGCCTGGGCGCCGACTGGGTCGGGCTGGGCCGGCTCTATTGCTACGGCCTCGCCGCCAACGGCGCGGCCGGCATCGAGCGGGTCGTCGAGCTGCTGGAAGAAGAAATGAAGGAGGTGATGGGCCTGCTCGGCGTCACCTCATTGAAGCAGCTCGACAAGAGCTACATCACGAAAAGCACGCCGACCAACCCGGCCGGCGTGCACTCGGCCTTTCCGCTGCTGCACGAAGGGTACTAACAGCCTTATCCGTTCTGCACGGTGTGGGCTCTCGCGCTTCGCTCGCGAAGCGCTGCCGCCCACCCCGCGGCTAAGCTGCGCTTACCCGCGGCCCACAAATGGCATCTTGGTCGCCATCACGGTCATGAACTGAACGTTGGCGTCGAGCGGCAGGCTGTCCATGTAGACGATGGCGTTGGCCACTGCCTCGACGTCCATGCGCGGCTCGACCCGCGTGGTGCCGTCGGGCTGCAGGACGCCCTTGGTCATGCGCTCGGTCATCGGCGTCACGGCGTTGCCGATGTCGATCTGGCCGCAGGCGATATCGTACTGGCGGCCATCGAGCGAGGTCGACTTGGTCAGGCCGGTGATGGCGTGCTTGGTCGAGGTATAGGCGACCGAGAAGGGCCGCGGTGCGTGCGCCGAAATCGAGCCGTTGTTGATGATGCGGCCGCCGCGGGGCTTCTGGTCGCGCATGATCTTCATCGCTTCCTGGGTACACAGGAAGGGCCCGGTCAGGTTGGCGGCGACCACCGACAGCCAGGTCTCGTAGGGCAGCTCTTCCAGGGGCACCGGCGGGGCGCCGCCACCGGCGTTGTTGAACACCAGGTCAAGGCGGCCGAATTCGGCCTTCACCTTGGCGAATAGGGCGATGATGTCGTCGCGCTTGGTGACGTCGGTCGGAACGGAAAGGGCGTTGGGCGCGTTATTGCCGGCCATTGCCTTGGTTTCGTCCAGCGCGTCCTTGCGCCGGCCGGCCAGGGCCACCTTGTAGCCGTTCTTCAGGAGCGCGAGCGCCGAGGCGCGGCCGATGCCACTGCCCGCACCGGTGATGACTGCAATCTTGGCCATTTCTGGGTTTCCTCCTCGATTGGGGCGACCCTAGCAGACCCCGGCTGCTTCGTTGAAGCGTCGTCATCGAAGTGTCAGGTTTGCGGCGTCTGATGGTCACTATGAAGCGCCGACACTTTGTCGCCGGGCTGGGCGCGCTGTGGCTGCCGTCGCTGGCCCGGGCCGCCGCCCCCCTGGCTGCCCAACCCTTTGCGCTGGGAGTCGCCTCAGGCCGCCCGACTCCCAACACGGTCGTTCTGTGGACGCGGCTGCTGGCGGCGAATCCATCGGAACGCCTCGACGGCGCGATCGACGTGCAATGGTCGCTCGCCGAGGACGAGCGCATGAGCAAGACAGTCAGGTCAGGTACCGCGACGGCGGATCCGAACTGGGCGCATTCCGTGCATGTCGATGTCGAGGGGCTGCGTCCCAACCGGCCCTACTGGTATCGCTTCACGGTCCAGGGCCCGGGTGGCAGCAGGGCGAGCGAGATCGCTCGCACGCATACGGCACCGGCCGCCGGCGAGGCGGTGTCGTCGCTGCGCTTCGCGTTTGCCTCCTGCCAGCAATACGAGCAGGGCTATTACACGGCAATGCGCCATATGGCGGGCGAGGATCTGAACGCCGTGCTGTTCCTCGGCGATTACATCTACGAGGCGAGTTGGGGCCGCGACCTGGTGCGCCGCCACACCGGCGGACGTCCCACGACGCTCGACGAATATCGCGATCGTTATGCGCTTTATAAGTCCGACAAGAATCTGCAGGCCGCGCACGCAGCGCATCCCTGGATCCTGACCTGGGACGATCACGAGGTGACCGACGACTATTCCAACGATGTCGGTCCCGACGATCCCGATCCGCGGCGCTTTCTGCTGCAGCGGGCTGCGGCCTATCAGGCCTACTGGGAACATATGCCGCTCAGCAACGCGCAACGGCCGATCGGTCCGAGCCTGAAACTGTACGACCGGTTGCGCTTCGGCACGCTCGCCGAAATCTTCACGCTCGATGACCGGCAGTACCGAGATCGTCACGCCTGCGACTCGGCCAGGAAGCGCGGCAAGCCGCTCGAGAATTGCGACCAACGTCTCGACCCGTCGCGTACCATGCTGGGGGCCGAACAGGAACAATGGTTCGCGTCGGCGATGAAAGGCGCTTCGGCGCGCTGGAATGTGATCGCGCAGCAAACGCTGATGGCCGAGGCCGATCACGGGCCGGGCGAGAGACATGTCTATTGGGCCGACGGCTGGGATGGCTATCCGATGGCGCGGCAGCGGCTGATCGATTCGATGGCGACCTCGCCGGTCAAGGACACGCTGGTGCTGGGCGGCGATGTCCATTCCTTCTGGGCGTCCGATCTGCGGCGGGATTTCACCGGCCCCGGTCCGATCGTCGCCACTGAGTTCGTCGGCGGTTCGATCACCTCGCAGGGTCCGTCGGCCGATCGCGTGAAGGCGATGCTCGCGAAGAACCCGCACCTGCGTTACGGGCGCAGCGGCGTCTACGGCTACGGCCTTGCCGCGCTCGCGCCGAAAGGCGCTTCGGTGGACTTTCGGTCCGTCGCCACGATCAAGGAAGCGACGTCATCGATCTCGACCTTGGCGCGCTTCGCGGTCGAAGCCGGCAAGCCCGGCGTGCAGTCCGCCTAGGCGAGGCTCTTCAGATAGGCGCGCCAGCCGCCGAAGCCGGTGATGTCCCTGGCGCCGTCGGTGGCATAGCCTTCGCAGAGGAAGCCGAGAACGGTCGCGCCGTCGGCCAGCGCAACGCTGCCGAGGCCTAGCGGCGCCGGGATCTGGCGCGCGAAAGCGCCGATATTCTTCGACGGCACACTCCAGACTTCCAGTTCGATCGCGGCGCCGCCCCTGGCGACGCGCACCATTCCCGGACGGCGCGGCGCATTGCCCGGCAGTTCGTAGAGCCGGTAGAGCGGCGCGCTGTGGCCGGCGCTTTCCTTGCGCCCGCCGAGTTCGCAGAGCTGCGGGTTGAGAGGCAAGCCACTCATGTGCGCGCCGACCACAGCAATCGACACACGGTCCTCGAGGACGACCGGATCGCAATCAGGCGTCGGCAGATGGCTTGCGGTCTTGCCGAGCGGCAGTGGCACCGCGCGCTGCCACGCAGCTCCGAAGGCGAGCAGTGCACGTTCGGCGCCGGCGCGCGCGATCAGGGTGATGCCGAACGGCATGCCGTCGGGCCGAAATCCGAAGGGCAGGGCGAGCCCGCTCAGGCCGAAGAAGTTCACGAAGTTGGTGTAGTGGCCGAGATTGGAGTTGTAGAGCACCGGTTCGCGCTCGAGATCGGCCTTGGTGTAGATGGATCCGGCAGTCGGGAGCGCCAGGAAATCGAGATCCCGCATCTCGATGGCAGCGCGCTCCTTGAGCGACTTCAGCCTGTATTGACCCTCGAAGGCATCCACGGCGCTGTACTTGCGGCCACCCAGGATGATGTCGCGGGTCGTCGGCCATACCTTTGCATCGGAGCCGGCGCCTTCGATGAATTTTCCGACCGCGGCGGTGCGCTCGGCGACCCAGGGGCCGGCATAGAGGAGTTGTGCAGCCTGCTGGAACGGCGCGTAGTCGAACTCGACTGCGGTTCCCCCCAGGGCCGTAAGCTTCTCCACGGCTTGCGCGTAGAGCGCCGCATAGGCCTTGTCGCCGAAGAATTCGATCGGACGCGGCACCCCGAACCTGAAGGACTTGCCAAATGCGGCCGATCGCGCCGCATCGGCGACGACCGACAGCACTGCATCTGCATCGGCACAGGACAGAGCGAAGACGGATATGCAGTCCAGCGAAGCGCATGCCGGCACGACACCTTCGTTACTGAACAGGCCAGGCGTCGGCTTGAGGCCGACGATGTTGTTGATGCCGGCCGGCACGCGTCCCGAGCCTGCGGTGTCGGTGCCGAGAGAGAAGCTGACCAGTCCCGACGAGACGGCGACCGCCGAGCCCGAGCTCGAGCCGCCGGGAATGTAGTCGGCATTGAAGGGATTGCGCGGCACGCCATAAGGCGAGCGCACGCCGACCAGGCCGGTGGCGAACTGATCGAGGTTGGTCTTGCCGATCGCGATGGCGCCGGCTTCGACGAGACGGCGCACGACCTCGGCGGACTTTGTGGGTGTATAGGCAAAGCCTGGACAGGCGGCGGTCGTGGGCAGGCCCGCGACGTCGATATTGTCTTTCACGGCAAACGGCACGCCGTAGAGCGGCAGTCTGTCGATCTCGCCGCGCCTTGCGTCGAGCGCGTCGGCGGCGGCGAGCAGGTCGGCGTCTTTCGCCCGCGAGATCCAGACCTTGTCGTCGCCGGCAGCCGAGATGCGGGCCAAGACCTCCTCGATTGCGGCGCGGCAGGTGAGCGTGCCGCTGGAATAGGAAGCGCGAAGCGCGTGCACGCCAAGATCGAGGACGGAGTTCATTGATGGTTCTCTAGGGCCAAAGCTCGAAAAGTCCAGTGAACGGCCAACGGCCGCGTTGTCGGCAATTGCATACAAAATGGATGCCAGGGCCCAAAAAGAATGCACCGGGATCGAATTGCATACAGTTCGACTTCGGCCGGCGACGATCGGCATCGGCTACCGGAAGCCCCGAAAACCGCGGGAATGGCCGCTTAGACGGGCCTTTCAGGGATGGAAAAGCCGCTGGCACATGGATTGCTGCCCTTCATCGCAACAGGAGGCCCGCTGGGACCAAGAGGGCAAAATGAAGCGTCGTTCGTTCCTCAAGTCCGGTCCAGTCGCTGGCGCGACCGCGCGGTCGCGGCGTGCGTGCAGCCGCTGCCGCTCACAATGGTCGGCGAGCGCCACGCCATTGCCCGCTGGAATCCGCTATGACCGCGCTGCTCGTCATCGACCGGCTGATCAAGCATTTCGACGTCGGTAAGCATCTCAAGCGTGACCTCAGCATGAGCTGTCTGTTCGTCAGCCACGACCTCAACGTCGTGCGCCTGCTCTGCGACGGGATGCGGGTGATGTATCCCGGCAAGATCGTCGAGGCCGGGCCGGCGGCCGGGTTGTTCGCGGATTCCAAGCCCCCTACACGCGGGCCGCGATCTCGGCGATTCCGCAAGCCGACCCGGAAAAGCGCGTCGGCCGTCTGCGCCTCGGTGGCGAGCCACGAAGCGCGATCGATCCCGATCTCAATGTCTGCCGATTCTACGGGCGTTGCCCCAAGGACGAGCAGAGTTGCGCCAGCACGATGCCGCTCTTGCGCGAGGCCCAACCGGCGCGCCAAGTTGCTTGCCACTTCGCCTGAGAAGCCAAACGACAAACGGAACGAGTACCTGATCATGGTCGACGAGAAGCCGGATATCGCGCGCTGGGTGGACGAGGGGGCCAAGGCGATCGGCCTGCCGATTGCGCCCGAGTATCGCGCCAATGTGATCGTCAATATCGAGCGCTCGCTGGCGATTGCGGCGCCTCTGCTGGCGGTCGACCTCGACGACGAACTGACGCCGGCGCCGGTATTCAAGCCATGAATCCGGGTTCGACGGACGTGACATCGAAGACCGCGACCGCGACCGAGATCGCGGGCGCCGTCATGAGCGGCAAGGCCAAGGCCAGCGCCGTGATCGACGCCGCACTGAAGCGCATCGCGGCGGCCGAGCCGACCGTAAACGCCTTCACCGACCTGGTGGCGGAGCGGGCACGCAAGCGGGCTGCCGAGATCGACGCTGGCCGCCATATCGGCCCGCTGATGGGCGTGCCATTCGCCGTGAAGAACCTGTTCGACATCGCAGGCCTGCCGACCCGGGCGGGCTCGAAGATCAACAACGACGGGCCGATCGCCAAACGCGACGGTGCCCTGGTGCGCAGGCTGGAAGCTGCCGGCGCGATCCTGGTCGGCGGCCTCAACATGGGCGAGTACGCCTACGACTTCACCGGCGAGAATGCCCACTACGGTCCCTCGCGCAACCCGCACGATCCGACGCGCATGACCGGCGGCTCGTCGGGCGGCTCGGGCGCGGCCGTGGCGGCGGGTGAAGTGCCTCTCGCGCTGGGCTCGGACACCAACGGTTCGATCCGCGTGCCGTCCTCGCTGTGCGGCCTGTTCGGGCTGAAGCCGACCTACGGACGGCTGAGCCGCGCCGGCTCGTTCCCCTTCGTCGACGCTTTCGATCACCTGGGACCGCTGGCGCGCTCCGCCGAAGACCTGGCGTTGTCATTCGACGCCATGCAGGGCTGGGATCCCGACGACCCGGTCTGCACCGACCGTCCGGCCGATCCGACCCTGCCCAACCTGATCGAGGGCATAGGCGGGCTCAGGATCGCTGTTGCCGGCGACTATTTCGCCCGCGGTGCCGAACCCGAGGCGTTCGAAGCGGTGGCCACGGTGGCGAAGGCGCTTGGCGCGACCAAGACCGTCGTCCTGCCGCAGGCCGGTGTCGCACGCTCGGCGGCCTACGTCATCACCGCGATCGAGGGCGCGCAGCTGCATCTGCAGCGCCTGCGGTCCCGGCCGCAGGATTTCGATCCCGACACGCGCGAGCGGTTCATGGCGGGCGCGCTGCTGCCCGGGTCCTGGTACGCCAAGGCGCAGCGCTTCCGCCGTCACTTCCGCGCCCGGGTGCTGAGGATCTTCGAGGAGGTCGACGTCGTGCTGGCGCCGGCGACGCCCTGCACCGCGCCCAAACTCGGCCAGGTCATGATGAAGCTGGGTGGCGTCGAGTTGCCGGTGCGCGCCAATCTCGGCCTGTTCACCCAGCCGATCTCGTTCATCGGCCTGCCGGTGGTCGCCGTGCCGACCCGGTCCGCGGGCGGCATGCCGATCGGCGTGCAGGTGATCGCCAAGCCCTACAACGAACAGGCGGCGCTACGGGTCGCCCACCATCTCGAGAAGCAGGGCGTGTGCGTTTCGACGCCGGCCTGAGGAGGAAACATGGAAATCAATATCCCGTCGGTCGTGGCCGAGGTCACCGCCGCCTTCAATCGTTACGAGAAGGCGCTCAACAGCAACGACGTGTCGACTCTCGACGAGCTGTTCTGGAACAGCCCGCACACACTGCGCTACGGCGTCGGCGAACAGCTCTACGGCTACGACCAGATCGCCGCTTTCCGCTCGGGACGTGATCCCGGCTTCGTCGTCAATCGCGACCTGCTTAAGCTCTGGATCGTGACCTATGGCCACGATTTCGGCACGGCGAACTGCGAGTTCATGCGCCACGGCGCCAACCGGATCGGCCGCCAGAGCCATACCTGGATGCGCACCAAGGAAGGTTGGCGCATCGTCGCCGCCCACGTCTCGCTGCTCGGCGAGGCGACGGTGATGCGGAAGCCCTAGCGGCCGTTCCTTTTCCGCCAGGCCGCGAACTCCTCCAGCGACTTCGGATCGGTCGCGGGATAGAGGCCGAAGATTCCGCGGCCGGCCTGCACCTGCTCGGTGACGAAATCCTCGTAGGCGGTCATCTCGAAGGCCTCGTCGGCGATCTCGTCGGCGAGGTGCGCGGGGATCACGATCACGCCGTCGTTGTCGCCGAGGATGACATCTCCCGGGAAAACCGGTGCGTCGCCACAGGCGATCGGCACGTTGATGTCGATCGCATGATGCAGGGTGAGGTTGGTCGGGGCGCTTGGCCGTGCGTGATAGGCCGGGAAGCCGAGCTTGCCGATTTCCTCCGAATCGCGGAAGCCGCCGTCGGTGACGACGCCGGCGGCGCCGCGCTTCATCAGGCGGGTGATCAGGATGCCGCCGGCCGACGCCGCGCGCGGGTCCTTGCGGCTGTCCATCACCATGACGTGGCCTGGCGGGCAATCCTCGATCGCCTTGCGCTGCGGATGGGAACGGTCGCGAAACACCTCGAGCTTGTTGAGGTCCTCGCGGGCCGGGATGTAGCGGAGCGTGAAGGCTTCGCCGACCATGGACTCCTTCAAGGGCGACAGCGGCCGCACGCCCTGGATCGCCTGGACGCGAAAGCCGCGCTTGAACAGGGCGGTGGCGACGGTGGGCGTGCTGATGTTCCTGAGCTTGGCGCGCGATTCGGGCTTCACGGCCGGCCTCCTCAGTAGATCGAGGGTTCGGCGACGGGCGCGCCGAACTTCGTCTCGAGGAAGTCGAAGTCGCAGCCTTCGTTGGCCTGCCTGATGTGGCGCGTGAACATCCAGCCATAGCCACGCTCGTAGCGCGCCTCGGGTTTCTTCCAGGCCGCCTTGCGCCGCGCGAGCTCGTCTTCGGAAACCTTCATGTTGATGGTGCGCTTGTCGACATCGAGCTCGATCAGGTCGCCGGTCTTCACCAGCGCCAGCGGCCCGCCGATATAGCTCTCCGGCGAGACGTGCAGGATGCAGGCGCCATAGCTGGTGCCGCTCATGCGGCTGTCGGAGAGGCGCACCATGTCGCGTACGCCCTGTTTCACCAGCTTCTTCGGGATCGGCAGCATGCCCCATTCGGGCATGCCGGGCCCGCCCTGAGGGCCCGCGTTGCGCAGGATCAGTACGGTGTCCTCGGTGACGTCGAGGTCGTCGCGGTCGATCGCCGCCTTCATCGATGGATAGTCGTCGAACACCAGGGCCGGTCCGGTGTGTTTGAGGAACTTGGGCGCGCAGGCCGACGGCTTGATGACACAGCCATCGGGCGCGAGGTTGCCTTTCAGGACGGCCAGCGCGCCCTCCTGGTAGATCGCCTTGTCGACCGGGCGGATCACGTCGTCGTTGTAGATTTCGGCGCCGTTGATGTTTTCGCCGATCGTCTTGCCGGTGACGGTCAGGCAATCGAGATGCAGGTGGCCGCGGATGCGCTCGAGCAGGCCGGGCAGGCCGCCGGCATAGAAGAAGTCCTCCATCAGATATTTGTCGCCGGAGGGCCGGATGTTGGCGATCACCGGCACCTTGCGGCTGGCGCGTTCGAAATCGTCGAGGCCGATATCCTGGCCGGCGCGGCGCCCCAGTGCGATCAGGTGGATGATGGCGTTGGTCGAGCAGCCGACCGCCATTGCCGCGGAGATGGCGTTGAGGAAGGCATTCCTGGTCAGGATCCTGGAGGGCGTGAGATCTTCCCACACCATGTCGACGATACGCCGGCCGCTCTCCGCCGCCATGCGCATGTGGTTGGCGTCGGCGGCCGGGATCGACGAAGCGCCAGGCAGGGTCATGCCGAGCGTCTCGGCCATCGACATCATGGTGGCCGCCGTGCCCATGGTCATGCAGGTGCCGTAGGAGCGGGCGATGCCCGCCTCGACATCGACCCAGTCCTCGTCGGTGATCTTGCCGGCGCGGCGCTCGTCCCAGTACTTCCAGGCATCGGAGCCGGAGCCCAGCACCTTGCCCTTCCAGTTGCCGCGCAGCATCGGGCCAGCCGGCATGTAGATCGCCGGGATGTTCATGCTGATCGCGCCGAGCAGCAGCGCGGGCGTGGTCTTGTCGCAACCGCCCATGAGGACGACACCATCCACCGGGTGCCCGCGTAAGAGCTCCTCGGCATCCATGGCGAGGAGGTTGCGGTAGAGCATGGTGGTGGGCTTGAGGAAGCTCTCCGACAGCGACAGTGCCGGCAGCTCCATCGGGAAGCCGCCGGCCTGCAGGATGCCGCGCTTCACGTCGTCGACACGGCTCTTGAAGTGCATGTGGCAGGGCTGCGCTTCGGACCAGGTGTTGAGGATGGCGATGACCGGCTTGCCGACCCAGTCTTCCGGCGCCAGGCCCATCTGCATGGCTCGCGAGCGATGACCGAAGGCCCGCAGATCGTCGGGCGCGAACCAGCGCGCGCTGCGCAGGTCCTCGGGCTTCTTCCTCGTCTCGCTCATTGTGATTTCCTCCCCGTCGCGGGCTAGATTAGCGCGGTCCCGGAGGAAACGACCACAATGAAGCTATTGCTGACCCACGTGCCATTGGCGCGCCGGCAATATTACGGCGCGCGAGCGCTCGCACGACTGCACGAACTGGTCGAGGTCCGACTGCATGAGGGCAGTGCGCCGCTCGATCCGAAAGGCCTGATCGCCGCGGCGGGCGGCGTCGACCTGATCATCGCCGACCGGGCGACGGCGGTGCCGGCAGAGGTGTTCAACGCGCTGCCGGCCCTCAAGGTCGTGATGAGAAGCGCCATCGATATCCGCAACATCGATCAGGCGGCGGCCTCGAAGGCGGGCGTCCTGGTGACCCACGCCGAAGCGGGTTTCGTGAAGTCGGTGGTCGAGCTGACCGTCGGCTTCCTGGTCGATCTCTCCCGCGGTATTACGCGGGCCGCGACGTCCTATCATCGCGGGGAGAAGCCCGAAATCAGGATCGGCCGGCAGCTCTCGGGCAGCACGGTCGGCATCATCGGCTATGGCCGGATCAGTCGCGACCTCGCGCCGGTTCTGGCCGCGCTGGGCATGAAGGTGATGGTGAGCGATCCCTATGCCCAGGTCGACGACCGGCGTTTCCTGAAGCTGCCGCTCGAGGAGATGCTGGGCCTGGCCGACTACGTGATCTGCCTCGCGATCGCCAACGAGGAGACCGAAAATCTGATGAATGCCGCGATGTTCGCGCGCATGAAGCCGGACGCGTTCTTCATCAACATGTCGCGCGGCAACCTGATCGACGAGGCCGCCCTGATGAAGGTGCTGCAGGAGGGCCGGATCGCGGGGGCAGCGATGGATGTCGGGCGCGCTCCGGACCAGATGCCATCGCCTGAGCTTGCGCAACTGCCCAACGTGATCGCCACGCCGCATATTGGCGGACTGACGCCGCCCGCCAGCGAAAGCCAGGCCTTCGATACGGTGCGGCAGGTCGAGGCGTTGGTGAAAGGCGAGGTGCCGCCGGGCGCAGCAAATCTCAGGGACTGGACCCGCCGGCTCTCGCGCTAGTTTCCGGCGAGGCGCTTGGCGATGGCCTCGGCGGCCAGCCGATGGCCGCGCGCGTTCCAGTGGCCGTCATTGGCGAAGTGATAGGAGAGGGGCTGACCGCCTGCCTCAAGCAGTGGCCGCAGATCGACGAAGTCGATCCCAAGACGTCCGAGCGCGGCGAGGAAGCCCTTGTGGATCCGATCTTCGACCGCCCGGTTGTCGCCGATCCATAGCGCCCGGGACGGGATGATCACGACGAGCAGGCGCTGATTGCGCGCCAGGTCGGCAACCTTGCGCGCAGACGAGTCGATCGCCGCTTCGGAGAAGTCGCTTTGCGCGATGCCCTCGAGATTGGGTGTGATCACCCCCAACCAAACGGCCGGTGCCTTTAGCCAAGGTGTCTGCTGAACCGCCGTCGTGAGCAGAAGATAGGCGGCCGACGTGCGTTCGAGCCAGCCGCGGACGCCTCCCGGGTTGGCGACGAGGACGCGGTCGGCATCGCCGGCGCCGGCACCGTAGTCGAGCAGGTCGTTCTCCATGCAGATCGCCAGCACGACCGTACCGAACTTGCCGCCGAGCTTGCGTGCGTAGGCGATCAGAGCGCCATAGCCCGCCAGATCGGTGGGCGTGCTGACGTTGAAGACGCGCTTGCCGGTCAGCTTCTGGAGTCGATCGGAGAAGCGCTCCTCTGCCTGGACGCCCCAGCCCCAGGCAAACGAATCGCCCACGACGACGATGTCGTTTGCCGTTGCCTGCGCCACGTCCTTGTCGTCGCGCAGGCCGCGCGCGTTGATGCGCACGATGACGTCGTAGTCGCCGGTGTTCTTCTTCTGCCGGGCGACGGTTCCCGGCTCTCCCAGCACCAGGACGCCATCCACCTGGTGAGTGAAGCGAAAGCGGCCGGATGGGTCGAAGGCCGGAAAGGCCAGCCGGGCGGCCAGCTCGAATGACAGCAACGCGATCGCCACCCCGACGACCGTCAGGGCGGCGGTCCGGGTGGCGCGCGCGATCAGGCTGCCCGTCGCCTTGTCAGTTTCCGGGGCCACGTTCCATCGAATAGGGCTGCCAACGCAGCAGCTTCGACTTCTCCAGTACCATCGGGTTGACGCACGAGCGCGGCCAGCGGCCGGAGAGCACAAGGGCGAGCTCGGCGCCGGCTCGACGCTTGCGGGCGACGTCGAAGCGGCTGGAGGCCGAAGCGACGTGCGCGGTCAGGATGACGTTGTCCATGCCGAGCAGCGGATTGTTGTGGCCAATCGGCTCGACTTCGACGACGTCGAGGCCAGCGCCGGCGATCCAGCCCTCCTGCAGAGCCTTGATCATGGCGCCCTCGTCGACCGTCGAGCCGCGGCCGGTGTTCACGAACAGCGCCGTCTTCTTCATCTTGCGGAAGTGCTGTTCCTTCATCAGGTGATGGGCGTCCTTGGTGCCGGGCGCGTGCATGGAGACGATGTCGGAGCGCTCGAGCAGTTCGCCGTAGCTCACCGGCTGCACGCCGTAGTCGCTCATCACCAGCTCTTCGATGTAAGGATCGTAGGCCAGCATCTGGAAGCCGAACGGTGCGGCGCGGCGGGCGACGGCACGCGCCACGTGGCCGAACGAGATGAAGCCCAGGGTCATGCCCATCAGGCGGGGGAATTGGTAGAGCATTGGCCGCGCCTTGGCCCATTCGCCCTTGCGCACCATCTGGTCCTGCACCACCAGCCGGCGCCACGAGGCCAGGATCAGGGTCATGGCATGGTCGGCCACTTCCTCGATGAAGGTGTCGGGGCAGTTGGTCACCGGAATGCCGAGCCTGGTCGCGACATCGACATCGATCGAATCGACGCCGACACTGCCGATCGACACGACCTTCAGCTTCTTGCCGGCCTCGATGACCTTGGCGGAGACGCGCGGACGGCCCTTGGCATAGATCGCGTCGGCATCGGCGACCGCCTTGAGCAGATCGTCCTCGGTGCCGCCGACCTCGACAATCTCGGCCCCGATTCCCGCAAGTGACTCCATTTCCAGCGAATGGTCGGTATTTCCGGAGCCGGTTGTCACGATCTTGAACTTAGCCACGTGTTGTCTCCTCCACTTGATTGAGCGCACTCTAGCGCACTTTTCGAGGAGATGGGTCGCATGTCCGGGCCGAAGAACGTTCTGTTGATCGTGGTCGACCAGTGGCGGGGGCTGATGCTGCCCAAGCTCGGTGCGGATTATCTCAAGCTGCCCAACATCGACCGGTTGAGCGCCCAGGGTGTGACCTTCCGAAATCACTTCACCCAGGCCGTGCCCTGCGGGCCGGCGCGGGCCAGCCTGCTCACCGGGCTCTACCTGATGAACCACCGGGCGGTGCAGAATACGATTCCGCTGGCCGACCGCTTCACCAACCTGGCCCACGAGCTGCGCCGCGGCGGCTACGATCCGGCGCTGGTCGGCTACACCACGACCACGCCCGATCCCCGCACGACCTCGCCCAACGATCCGCGCTTCTTCGTGCTCGGCGACATCATGGACGGCTTCCATCCGGTCGGCTCGTTCGAGAACCGCGATGCCTATTTCGGCTGGGTCGAGAGCAAGGGCTTCAAGATGCCCAAGCCGCGCGAGGACATCTGGCGGCCGCAGGGCACCTCGAAAGGCGGTGCCACGCCACAGCCGGCGGTGATCCCCAAAGAGTTGTCCGATACCGCCTGGTTCACCGAGCGCGGCCTCGACTACCTGCGCGGCCGGTCCGGCAAGCCGTGGTTCCTGCATCTCGGCTACTACCGGCCGCATCCGCCCTTCATCGCGCCCGCGCCGTACCATGCAATGTACCGGCCGCAGGACATGCCGAAGCCCGTCCGGGCGGCGTCGGCAGCGGACGAGGGCAAGCAGAACGCCTTGCTGGCGCACTACATCCGCGAGATCAGGCAGGCGAGCTTTTTCCAGGACGGCAAGGAGCTGGGCTCGGAGATGTCCGATGAGGAGGTGATGCAGATGCGCGCCACCTATTGCGGCCTGATGAGCGAGATCGACGACCAGCTCGGCCGCGTCTTCGACTATCTCGAGCAGACCGGGCAGTGGGACGACACGCTGATCATCTTCACCTGCGACCATGGCGAACAGCTCGGCGATCATTACCTGCTCGGCAAGATCGGCTATTTCGACGAGAGCTATCGCATTCCGATGATCATTCGCGATCCGCGTGCGGCGGCCGACGGCACGCGCGGCAGCGTGGTCGGCAGGTTCACCGAGACGATCGACACCATGCCGACCATTCTGGATTGGATGGGCCTGCCGGTGCCGCGCCAGTGCGACGGCGATTCGCTGCTGCCGTTCGTGGAAGGCCGGACGCCGTCCGACTGGCGCACCGAAGTGCGCTACGAGTTCGACTTCCGGGATCTCTGGTACACCAAGCCCGAGACCGCACTCGGCGTGCCGATGGACAAGTGCTCGCTCGCGGTGGTGCAGGACGAACACTACAAGTACGTACATTTCGCTGCCTTGCCGCCGCTGTTCTTCGACCTGAAGAACGATCCCGGACAGTTCATCAACCGCGCGACCGATCCTGCCTATGCCGTCCGCATGGGGGAGTACGCCGCCAAGATGTTGAGCTGGCGGCTGGGGTATGCCGATCGCACGCTGACCGGCTATCGCGCCACACCTAAAGGCCTTGAGGTGCGCGCGGCCTAGGGTGGATGATGCCGCCATGAGCCAGGACATCTACCGCCGGCCGGCCGAGGGCCAGCATCCGCCGAACCTCTCGCCCGAGTACAAGTCGACGCCACTGCGATCGCCGCGCCAGGCGGCGATCGTGCTGCCGCAGTCGCTGTCGGAGATCACCGGCCCGCTGCTCGCAGACGAGCGGCTCGACGCCCTCGAGAACGACCTCACCAAGCAACGCTCGGGCGAGCCGCTCGGTGAACGCATCGTCGTCCATGGCCGCGTGCTCGACGAGAACGGCAAGGCGGTGCCCAACGCCATGGTCGAAATCTGGCAGTGCAACGCCGCCGGCCGCTATCACCATCCCGGCGACCAGCACGACGCGCCGCTCGATCCGAATTTCTATGGTGGGGGCCGCTGCCGCGCCGACGCCGACGGCCGCTACCAGTTCATTACGATCAAGCCCGGCGCCTATCCGTGGAAGAACCACCATAATGCCTGGCGCCCGGCCCACATCCACTTCTCGCTGTTCGGGCCGGCCTTCGCGACCCGCCTGATTACGCAGATGTATTTTCCCAACGACCCGCTGCTCGCCTACGACCCGATCTACAAGTCAGTACCGGCCGGAGCGCGCGCGCGCCTGCAATGCGCGTTCGACCTCGACAGTACGCGGCCCGAATGGGCGCTCGCCTACAAGTTCGACATCGTGCTGCGCGGCCGCA
>CAWUOG010000012.1:0-22548 GCA_963923875.1 uncultured Alphaproteobacteria bacterium | reverse complement strand
TGCATTGCCCAAAGAAAAAACCCGGGTGGTCGCCCACCCGGGTTTCGTTGCGATGTGTTGCGCCGGTCCTAGAAGCCGAGAGCCGGGGTCAGACGCACCCACTTGCCGTTCTTCACCTCGGCGACGAACGAAGCGTTGGCGCCCTGGCGGATGTTCGGACCGAAGGTGGCCGGCGGGCCGCCGAACAGGTCCTTCGAGTCCTTGATGGCTTCCATGCCCTTGATGAAGCTGTCGAGCGTGAGGTCCTTGCCCGCGTTCTTGAGGCCCTGGACCGTGAGGTCGGCACCGACATAGCCGTAGATCGCGCCGACGTTCGGATCCTTGCCGAACTTGGCCTTGTAGTCGGCGTAGAACTTGCGGACCGCCGGCAGGTCGCTGTCGGCGTAGAGCATGTCGGTCAGTCCCATGCCGTAGAAGCCGTCCATGCCCGGCGCGGCGCCGACGGCGGCGTCGTAGGTCGCCGAAGAGCCGAGGAACGTCACGTCGGTCCAGCCCGACTTGCGAGCCGCGGTGTAGGGGATGATCGTGTCGCGCACGATCGTGCCCATGACGATCAGGTCGCAGTTCGCCGCCTTGAGCTTGGTGAGCGAGGCGGTGAAGTCCTGGTCGGTCGGCTTGTGCGTGGCCGTCTCGACGATCTTGATCTTGAGCTTCTCGGTCTGCTCCTTGGCGCCCTCCAGGATTTCCTTGCCGAAGTCGGTGTCCTGGTACATCACGCAGACGTTCTTCTTGCCCTTCTCCTTGACCAGGTAGTTGATGCCGGCCCGCACCTGGTCGACGTAGGACGCCGCGGCGTAGAACTTGAGGCGGTTGAACGGCTCGTACATCGAACGCGCCGCCGTGATCGGGAACAGGCTCGGGATGTTGGCCGCGAGCTGGTCCTTGAAGCAGGCGTTGTTCATCGGCGTGCCGATGGCGGCGATGAAGGCGAACACCTTGTCGCGCTGGATCAGCTTATTGCAGGCCTGGACCGCCTTGGGCACCTGGTAGCCGGCATCCTCGACGATCAGCTTGAGCTTGCGGCCGTAGATGCCGCCCGCGGCGTTGACCTCGTCGAACTTCATGATCACGCCGTTGGACGAGGAAATGCCGTAGGTCGCGGCCACGCCCGAAAGGTCGGTGTGGGTGCCGAACACCACCTCGGTCGGCGTGACGCCGTTGGTCTGGGCCGCAGCGCCGGCGATGCCGGCGCCCAGCAGGGCTGCTGCCAGCCCGATGATCCGTCCTGCTCTCATTGCTTTCCTCCTGTTTTCGTCAATCACGCTGAAGCGTACATACCGTCGATCAGGGCCTTGTACTTCTCGTTCACGAACTTGCGCCTGAGCTTCATGGTCGGGGTCAGTTCGTCGTCCTCGGCCGTGAGCTGCTGGTCGATCAGCCGGAACTGCTTGATCGTCTCGACCCGGGCGAAGTCGCGGTTGACCCGCTCGATCTCGTCGTTGATCAGCTGGTTGATCTCGCGGGCGCGGCACAGCGAGGCGAAGTCGGTGAAAGGCACGTCGTTGTCCTGCGCGTACTTCGCCACGTTCTCGTAGTCGATCATGATCAGGCAGGACAGGAACTTGCGCTTGTCGCCGATCACCACCGCATCGGAGATGTAGGGCGAGAACTTGAGCTGGTTCTCGATCTCCGACGGCGTGATGTTCTTGCCGCCCGCGGTGATGATGATGTCCTTCATGCGGTCGGTGATGCGCAGGTAGCCCTCGTTGTCGAGCAGGCCGACGTCGCCGGTGTGCAGCCAGCCGTCGCGCACCGTCTCGGCGGTCTTCTCCGGCTGGTTCAGGTAGCCCATGAACACGTGCGGTCCCTTGAGCAGGATCTCGCCCTCGGGGGAGATCCGGACCTCGGTGCCGGGCGCGATGGTGCCGACCGTGCCGAGCTTGATGCGGGCCGGCATGCCGGTGGCGAGGCCGCAATTCTCGGTCTGGCCGTAGACCTCGCGCATGTCGACGCCGAGGGCGCGGTACCACTTGATCAGGTCGGGCGCGATCGGCGCCGCGCCGGTCGCGGCGTAGGTCACGCGGTGCATGCCGATGGCGCGCTTGACGTTGTCGAGCACCAGGAAGTCGGCGATCCGGTAGGCGAGCGTCAGGAAGGGCGAGGGCGCGCGGCCCTCGAGCTCGCACTCGGCCTTGCGCAGGCCGATGCCGACCGCCCACCGGTAGAACGTGCGGCCGATCCAGGTGGCTTCCTTCATCCGGATGGCGATGCCCGAGTAGAAGCGTTCCCAGATGCGCGGCACGGCGAAGAACAGAGTGGGTGCCACCTCCCGGACGTTATCCGGCACCGTCTCGATGCTCTCGGCGAAGTTGGCAATCGCGCCCGAGCGCAGCGGCAGGAAGGTCGTGAAGGTACGCTCGGCGATATGGCAGAGCGGCAGGAAGGCGAGCTGCTCGCCGTCGGGAATGATCGGCACGAACGCGTCGGCGTTCATGATCTGGAAGACGACGTTGCTGTGCGACAGCATCGCGCCCTTGGGTGGGCCGGTGGTCCCGGAGGTGTAGACCAGCAACGCGAGGCCGTCGGGCTTCGAGTCGGCGATCAGCTTCTCCCATTCGCCGGGATGGCTGGCGTCGTATCTCTTGCCGAGTTCAAGCAGTTCGTCGAACGACAGGACCTGCTCGTCGCGGAAGTCGGCGAGCCCCTCCATGTCGAACACGATGACCTTTCGCAGGTCGGGGCAGCGCTCGCGCACCTCGAGGAACTTGTCGAGCTGTTCGTCATTTTCGACGAACAGGAAGCGCGAGCGGCTGTCGCTCAGGATGTAGTCGACCTGCTTGGCGGAGTCGGTCGGATAGATGCCGTTGGTGACGCCGCCGGCGCCCATCGTTCCCATGTCGGCGTAGAGCCATTCGGGCACGGTCTCGGCCAGGATCGAGACGACCTCGCCGCGTTTCAGGCCGAGACTGACCAGTCCCATGCCGACCCAGCGCGCGCGCTCGCCGTACTCGGCCCAGCTCTTGGCCTGCCAGATGCCGAGATCCTTCTCGCGCAGGGCAGTCCGCTGTCCGCGCGCCTTGACCTGGTGCCAGAACAGCTTGGGGATGGTGTCGCAGCCTTCGACTTCGATCTTCATCGCCAGGTTTTCCGTTTTTTCCAGCGGCGCTGCCCGCGTGCGCTTTCCTGCTTGATGCCGAGATAGAACTCCTTGATGTCTTCCTTCTCGACCAGACGCGCGCAGGTGTCGGCCATGACAATGCGGCCGACCTCGAGCACGTAGCCGTAATCGCCGACCTTCAGCGCCATGTTGGCGTTCTGCTCGACCAGCAGGATGGTGACGCCGCGCTCGCGGTTGATGCGGACGATGATCTCGAAGATGTCCTTCACCAGCTTCGGCGACAGGCCGAGCGAGGGCTCGTCGAGCAGGATGACCTTGGGGCGCGCCATCAGGGCGCGGCTGATCGCCAGCATCTGCTGCTCGCCGCCCGACAGCGAGCCGGCGCGCTGGTCGGCACGTTCCTTGAGCACGGGGAAGTATCCGAACACGGTCTCGAGGTCGCGCGCGACCTCGTCGGCGTCGCGCCGCGTGTAGGCGCCCATGTTGAGGTTCTCGCGCACCGACAGGAACGGGAAGACCTCGCGGCCTTCCGGCACATGGCTGATGCCGAGTCGCATCACCTTGTCGGGGTCCATGCGCTGGATCTCGCGGCCCTCGAACAGCACGGTGCCCTTCTGCGGATCCATGACGCCCGACACGGTCTTCAGCACCGTCGTTTTGCCGGCACCGTTGGAGCCCAGGATGGTGACGATGCTGCCGGCCTGAACCTCGAAGCTGACGCCGCGGATCGCCATGATCGGGCCGTAGTAGGTCTCGAGGTTCGCGACCTTGAGGATGGGATCGGCCATGGCGTCAGCCTCCCAGATACGCGCGCATGACTTCGGGATGGCTCTGCACCTCGGCCGGCTTGCCGATCGCCAGGGGGCGGCCGTAGTTCAGCGCCAGCACGCGGTCGGAGACCGCCGAGACGAGGGTCATGTCATGTTCGACCATCAGCACGGTAATTCCGAGCAGGTTCTTGATGTCCTGGATCCAGAACGCCATGTCCTCGGTTTCCTCGACATTGAGGCCGGACGAGGGTTCGTCGAGCAGCAGCAGCTTGGGGTTGGTGCACAGTGCGCGAGCGAGCTCGGTCACCTTGCGCACGCCGTAGGGCAGGTTGACGATGAAGCTGTCGCGGTACTGCTGCAGGTCGAGGAAATCGATGACCTTCTCGACGGCTTCGCGATGCTCCATCTCCATGCGCCGGGTCGACGGCAGGAACAGGATTTCCGACAGGAAGTTGGACTTCTTGTGTGCGTGCCGTGCCAGCAGCAGGTTCTGCAGCAGCGTGGCGTGCTCGAACAGTTCGATGTTCTGGAAGGTGCGGGCGATGCCGAGCGAGGCCACGCGATGGGCCGGCACCCGGGTGATGTCCTGGCCGTCGAAGATCAGCCGGCCTTCGGTCGAGTCGTAAATGCGACTCATCAGGTTGAAGATGGTGGTCTTGCCGGCGCCATTGGGGCCGATGATCGTGAAGACCTCGCCCTGCTCGATGTCGAACGTCACCCCATCGACGGCCTTGATGCCGCCGAAGTTGATGGCGATGCCTTCTGCCGAGAACAGGCTCACCGCAGACGCTCCGATTTCATGTAGGTCTTCTGGCGCTTGAAGGAGTCGGCCTTGTACATGGGGAAGGTCGAAAAGAAGATCCGGATCTTGACCCAGCGGCCGTAGATGCCGAGCGGTTCGAGCAGGATCACCAGCACCAGGATCAGGCCGAAGATGCCGGCCTCGACGCCGGGCTTCTTGAAGAAGGCGCCGAGTGCGTTGCCGACGAACTGGAAGACGGGAATGCCGGTCGCCGACGACAGGTCGGCGAAGGTTGCCGGAATGCCATCGCGCAGGATGGCGATGGTCGGCGGCAGCAGCGCGACGAAGATCGCGCCGAACACCGCGCCGTGCAGGGAACCCAGTCCGCCCACGATGACCAGGAGCAGGAGCTGGATAGACAGCAGGATGGTGAAGATGTCGGGGGCGAGGTAGCCGATCTTGTGGGCGAACAGCGCGCCGCCGAGGCCCATCAGGCCGGCCGAGTAGGCGAAGGCCATCGACTTGTAGATCGCGAGGTTGACGCCCATCGACTGCGCCGCGATCTCGCTGTCGCGGATGGCGATCCATGCCCGGCCGGTCGGCGCACGCAGCAGGTTGCGCGTCAGCCACAGGACCAGCACGAGGAACAACAGACAGAGATAATAGAAGGGCCGTTCACCGGCGAAGGAGAAGCCGAAGATCTCCGGCGCCGCCACCGGCATGCCGGCGAAGCCGTGCGTTACGGCTTCCCAGCGCGTGAATACTTCCTGCAGGATAATCGAGAAGGCGAGCGTCGCGATCGCAAGATAGATGCCGGTCATGCGCAGTGCCGGCAGGCCGACGATCAGGCCGCAGGCGGTGGTGATCGCCACCGCCATGCCGACCGCGGCGACCCAGGGCACGCCGTGCTCGAGGAAGAAGGCGTGGGCGTAGGCGCCGATGCCGAGGAAGGCGGCGTGACCGAGCGACACCAGTCCGGTGTAGCCGACCAGCACCATCAGCGAGACGCCGCAGATGCCGTAGATGAAGACCCAGGCGGTCTCGCCCGCCGCATAGGGCGACATCACGAAGGGCAGGCCGACGGCGAGCAGGGCGAGCGCGGCGTACCAGCCGAAATCGACCTTGTCGCGGAAAATCTGGATGTCCTGGTTGTAGGAGGTCTTGAAGACGAAACGCATGGTGTCGGCCTTACACTTTCTTGCGGCCGAGCGTGCCGAACATGCCCTGCGGGCGAACCCACAGCATCACCAGCAGGACGATGTAGGGCATGGTGTCCTTGAAGCCTTCCGGCAGGGTGGCGCCGGAATAGAGTTCGATCAGGCCGATCGTCAGGCCGCCGACCAGCGCACCCGGGATCGAGCCGAAGCCGCCGAGCACCGCCGCCGCGAAGGCCTTGAGCGCCACGGCGAGGCCCATGTTGATGTCGATCAGCGTCACCGGCGCCAGCAGGATGCCGGCTGCCGTGGCGACGCCCGCCGAGATCGCCCAGATCAGCGAGAAGATCAGCTTCACCGGAATGCCCATGTAGTAGGCGGCGAGCTGGTTCTGGGAGGTCGCCTGCATGGCGACGCCGATCCGGGTGAAGTTGAAAAAGGCGTAGAGCACGCCGCACAGGACAAGCGTGCCGACGATGATCGACAGGTACTGGTGGCTGAGCGTGATGCTGCCGATCTTCCAGACACCGCCAAATGGCGTGGGCAATGTGTAGATTTCGGAACCCCAGGTCACCGAGGCGAAGGTGCGGAACATCGAACCCAGGCCGATCGTCAGCATGACAACGGCGAACTGGGGCTGGCCGATAACCCGCCGCAGGACCGTGAGGTCGAGCAGGGCGCCGAAGATCGCGATGACGACGATGGCGAAGGCGAAGGCGAGCCAGTAGTCGAAGCCCCACCAGACGATCGCCATGTAGCACACGAAGGCGCCGAGCATGAGCAGGTCGCCTTGGGCGAAATTGACCAGCTCGGTCGCCTTGTAGATCAGAACGAATCCGAGAGCGACCAAGCCATAAATGCAGCCAACCGCTACGCCATTCAAAGTCAACTGCAGGAAGTCACTCAACTCCCGTCCCCTCCGTTTCCATCCCTGTGCGAACGACGGTCTTGCGCCGCCTGTCAGCTTCGCAAATATGAATGGCTGTTTACGCCTGTCAACGCGATACGGAGACTTAATCCATGGCCCCCGCCGCCGCCGACCCAGCGATGGTCGCCTCGTCAAGCGCTCCCAGCCCGTTCTACACGGCCGAGCATGAGGCGTTCCGACAGACCGTACGCCGCTTTGTCGACCGCGAGATCATGCCGTTCGTCGACCAGTGGGACGAGGCCGAGGAATTCCCCCGCGAATTGTATGGGAAGGCGTCCGCGGCGGGGCTGATGCAACTCGGCTTTCCCGAGGAGTACGGTGGCGTCCCGACCGATCCGTTCTTCGGCATCATCAAGGCCGGCGAGATGGCGCGGCACGGCAGCGGCGGCCTGAACGCCAGCCTGAACAGCCACACGATCGGCGCGCCGCCGATCGCGGCGCTGGGGCCGGAATGGATGAAGCGCAAGCTGCTGCCCGAGATCCTGGGCGGCGAGAAGATCAGCGCGCTCGCCATCACCGAACCGAGCGGCGGCTCCGACGTCGCCAACCTCAAGACCACGGCGCGACGCGAGGGCGACCATTACGTGGTCAACGGCTCCAAGATGTTCATCACCTCGGGGATGCGCGCCGACTACTACACCGTGGCGGTACGCACCGGAGGGCCGGGCGCGGGCGGCGTGTCGCTGCTGCTGATCGAACGCGAGCGCGAGGGCTTTGCGCGCACCAAGCTCAAGAAGATGGGCTGGTGGGCGTCCGACACCGCGCAGCTCTTCTTCGACAACGTGCGCGTACCGGTCGACAATCTGATCGGCGCGGAGAACAAGGGCTTCATCGGCATCATGCTGAACTTCAACCAGGAGCGGCTCGGCATGTCGGCCGGCGCCTGGGGCTACGCCAAGGTCTGCCTCGACGAGGCGATCGCCTATGCCCGCGAGCGCCATACGTTCGGCAAGCCGCTGATCGCCAACCAGGTGGTGCGGCACCGGCTGGTCGACATGGCGATGCGAATCAACGCGGTGCAGTCGACGCTCGAGCTGCTGGCGTATCGCGTCGGCCAGGGCGAGAAGCCGGTCGCCGAGATCTGCATGCTGAAGAACCTCGCGACCTCGACGATGGAATACTGCGCCAACGAGGCGATGCAGATCTTCGGCGGCGCGGGCTACCTGCGCGGCGCCAAGGTCGAGCGCATCTATCGCGAGACCAAGGTGATGTCGATCGGCGGCGGTTCGGTCGAGATCATGAAGGATCTCGCGGCGCGACAGATGGGGTTATAGTCGGCCATGGCCAAGCCGCTGACCTCGCCCGAAGAACGCGTCGCGCTCTTCCAGAAGCTGTTCTCCGACACCATCCCGCACAACAAGGCGCTGGGGCTCAAGGTGGTTGCCGTCGCCAAGGGGCTGGCGAGCATGCAGCTCGACTGGCGTCCCGAGTTGGTCGGCAATCCGGAGACCGGCGTGCTGGCCGGCGGGCCTCTGACGGCGATGCTCGACGGCTGCTGCGGCATGGCAGTTGCCACCATGCTGAAGGACCCCAAGCCGTTCGCCACGCTCGACCTGCGCATCGACTACGCCAAGCCCGCGGTGCCGGGCCAACCGGTGATCGCCGAGGCCGAGTGCTATCGCATCACGCGCTCTGTCGCCTTCACCCGCGCGATCGCCCACCAGGGCGATCCCAAGGATCCGGTCGCCGCGGCTGCCGGAACCTTCATGCTCGGCACCAAGGGCAAGGTCACGCGGGCGCAGGCGATCAGCAAGGAGGCGCGAACATGAGTGCGCCGCTGCTGAAGCGCCTCGCCGACGTGCGCAAGCAGGGCGACGTGGGCCGTCTCGCCGAGGCGATTCCCTACGCCCAGTGGATGAACATCGCGCCGGAGAACAGCACCGGCGAACTGCTGACCCGCATGCGTTACCGCGAGAGCCTGATCGGCAACACGTTCCTGCCGGCGATCCATGGCGGCACCCTGGGGGCGCTGCTCGAGATGGCAGCGATCTTTCACCTGATCTGGGAGACCGAGGCCGAGACGGTGCCGAAGATCGTCAACATAACGATCGATTATCTGCGCTCGGCCGGCCCGCGCGACGTGATCGCGTCGGCCAAGGTCACCAAGCAGGGCCGCCGCATGGTCAACGTCTTTGCCGAAGCGTGGCAGGACGACCGCTCCCGTCCGGTCGCGTCTGCCTCGGCGCACTTTCTGATCACCTCGGCCGACGAGCCGCCTTCACTTTAGGCCGCCCGCGGTTGGCGCAGTTGGCACAGGCTCGATGCGCGCCGTATGCACATGGGTGAATTGCGCCGCTGCGGTCATGGACATTCCCGCCTCTTGGCTTAAAGAACGCTGGACATGGACTATGACGCTCTCAGGACCCCTCAGGACGACATCGTCCGCGACGGCGCGGAGTTCCAGGCCTATCTGGCGCCTGCGGAGCTGATCGACTCCGGACATCCCGATATCGTGGCCTATGCCGCGGCGAAAGCAGGGCAGGGCGACGACCGGACGCGGGCGCTTCGCCTCTACTACGCCGTGCGCGACGATCTGCGCTACGACCCGTACAACACGGCGATGCGGCCGGAAGCCTATCGTGCCAGCACGACGCTCGCGGCGCGGCACGGCTATTGCGTCAACAAGGCGGGGCTGATGGCGGCGGTCTGCCGCGCCGTCGGTATCCCGGCGCGCGTCGGATACGCCGACGTGCGCAATCACATGACGACCAGGCGGCTCACCGACCTGATGGGCAACGATACCTTCTATTATCACGGCTATACTGAGGTCTGGCTGGACGGGCGCTGGATCAAGGCGACGCCGGCCTTCAACAAGGAACTGACCGAGAAGTTCGGACTGAAGCCGCTCGATTGGGACGCCCGCAGCGATTCGATCTACCACCCGTTCGACCTCAGCGGCCGCCGGCACATGGAGTATCTCTGCTATCGCGGCGTGTTCGCCGACATTCCCTTCGAGGAGATCCGCGGCGCGTTCCGTCATTACTACCCGCGCATGACGAAGCTGCAGGAGGCGATGGAGGTTGGCGGTCAATTGGGCGGCGGCGCATCGGGAGGGGACTTCGGCGCGGAAGGCGAAGCGGAAGCGAAGCAGAAGTGACGCTCGCGCCGCGGTCGGCCGCCTACATCGCCCTGCTGGTCGCGTTGGGCAGCTTCGGGCCGCTGACCATGAGCATCTACACGCCGGTCATGCCCTCGGTCGGGCACGACATGATGGCGTCGGCCGAGAGCGTGAAGCTCACGCTCACCACCTACATGCTGGGCTTCGCCGTCGGCCAGCTCTTCTACGGGCCGCTTAGCGACCGCTACGGTCGCCGGCCGGTCCTGCTCGGTGGCCTGCTGGTCTTCACGGCCACGACCTTCGCCTGCTCCTTCGCCCCTTCGATCGGCGGCCTGATCGGCCTGCGCGTGCTGCAGGGGCTGGGCGCCGCCTCGGGCTCGGTGCTGGGCCGTGCGCTGACCCGCGATGCCTACAGTTTCCAGGAGATGCCGCTGGTCATGAGCTGGATTTCGCTCGGCCAGAACATCGCGCCGTCACTGGCACCGATGCTCGGCGGTTTCCTGGCAGCCTGGCTGAGCTGGCGCGCTACCTTCTGGTTTGTCGGTGCCTTCGGCGTCACCCTGCTGCTGGTCGTGTTCTTCGGCTTGCGCGAGACCAACAAGTTCAGGAGCGACAAGGTCGATCTCGGCGCCCTGCTGCGCGGATCGGGCGAGATGCTGCGCAGCCGCCGCTTTCTCGGTCACATCCTGCCGCTTGGCTTCGGCTTCGCGATCAACTTCGGCATGCTGGCCGGCGTGCCGTTCATATTGCAGGAGCGGCTGGGCTTCACGCCGCAGGAGTTCGGCCTGATCGTGCTGCTGTCGGTCGGCGGCTTCACGCTCGGGACCTTCGTCAACAACCGGCTGGTCGGGCGCGTGTCGCCGACTGCGATCATCCGCCACGCCGGCTGGTTTCATGTCGCGGCTCTCGCGGTCATGGCGGCGCTGTCGCTGTCGGGCGTGCTCGCCTGGTGGGCGATCATCGGGCCGCACATGCTGCTGAGCTTCGGCACCGGCCTGATCGTGGCCAACGCCAATGCCGGCGCGGTCGGCATGTTCCCGCGGCTGGCCGGCACCGCCTCGTCGATCGCGGGCCTGGCGCAGATGGGCATGGGCGCCATGGGCACCGTCACCGTGGCCGCCCTTTCGCTCGTCGGTAGCCGGTATGTCGCCATGCCGCTGGTGATCGGCCTGCTGCCTTTCGCATTTGCGATGCTGCTGAGCGGGCGGCTGTTGCGTCCGGCCGGGATGGCCCGCTAGATGGACCGATAAAAGGAGAGGAAGTCGACATGGCGAACATGCTGAAGGACAAGGTCGTACTGGTGACCGGCGCGGGCGGCGGTATCGGCCGCGAGATGGCGCTGCTGGCGGCCAAGGAAGGCGCCAAGGTGGTGGTCAACGACCTGGGCGGCGCGGTCGATGGCGAGGGGTCGGGCAACGTCACGCCGGCGCAGAAGGTTTGCGACGAGATCGCGGCGATGGGCGGCAAGGCGGTTCCGAACGGCGACAGCGTCGCCGATCCCGCCGGCGCCGAGCGCATGGTCAAGGCTGCGGTCGAGAATTTCGGCCGCATCGATGGCGTGATCAACAACGCCGGCATCCTGCGCGACCGCATCTTCCACCGCATGAGCCACATGGACTGGAAGATGGTGATCGATGTGCACCTCAACGGCTCGTTCAACACCAGCCGCGCCGCCGCCAACTACTTCAAGGAGCAGAAGTCGGGCGCCTTCGTGCACTTCACCTCGACCTCGGGTCTGGTCGGCAATTTCGGCCAGGCGAACTATTCGGCGGCGAAGATGGGCATCATCGGCCTGTCGCGCTCGATCGCGCTCGACATGGCGGCGTTCAACGTGCGCTCCAACTGCATCTCGCCGTTCGCCTGGACGCGCATGATCGGCACCATCCCCGCCGACACCGAGGCGCAGAAGGCCCGCCTCGAGCGCTCCAAGAAGATGACCCCGGCCAAGATCGCGCCGATGGCCGTCTACCTGCTGTCCGACGCCGCCCATGCGCAGGGCGTCACGTCGCAGATCTTCGGCGTCCGCATGAACGAGATCATGCTGTTCAACGCCAACCGCCCGGTCCGATCGGTTCACAACTCCGAGGGCTGGACGCTGGAGCAGATCGACGAGCAGGCGATTCCGTCGATGAAGAACTACTTCACCGACATGAAGCGCTCGCCCGAATACTTCACCTGGGATCCGATTTGATCGAGCCGATCCAAACATATTGCCTCACCCTGAGGAGCCGTGCGTAGCGCGGCGTCTCGAAGGGTGGCGACAGCAAGGCTGTGGCTCACCCTTCGAGACGCTCACTTCGTTCGCTCCTCAGGGTGAGGTGCCTTTCTAAAAGTACGAAGGACGCGATGCCCACTGCACCCCGCAAGAACGAGCCGAAGATCGATGCCGACGAGGTTCTCGCCGGCATCGTCGAATGGGTCTCGATCGAGAGCCCGAGCCACGACGCCAAGTCGGTCAACAAGGTCGTCGATCACGTCGAGAAGCAGTTCAGCGATCTCGGCCTGAAGCTCGAGCGCATTCCGGGACGTAACGGCTTCGGCGACATCCTCGAGTGCCGCACGCCGGAGGATTGGAGCGAACACCAGGGCGAGGGAATCCTCGTGCTGGCGCATCTCGATACCGTCCATCCGATCGGCATGATCGAGAGGGACCTGAAGATCCGCCGCGAGGGCGACAGCATCTTCGGGCCCGGCATCTACGACATGAAGGCGGGCGGCTACATCGCCTATTATGCGCTGCGCCATCTGCAGCGGCTGAGCAAGAAGACCAAGCTGCCGGTGACGTTCCTGTTCATCCCCGAGGAAGAAGTCGGCAGCCCGACCTCGCGGGCGCGCATCGAGTCGGCGGCCCGCGGGCACAAGTACGCGCTGGTCATGGAACCGGGCCGCGACGGCGACAAGGTCGTGACGTCGCGCAAGGGCGTCGGCCGGTTCACGCTCACCGTGAAGGGCGCGGCGAGCCACGCCGGCGTTCGCCACGAGGACGGCCGCAGCGCCATCGCCGAGATGGCGCGCCAGATCATCCGTATCGAGAACAAGACCGACTATGCGCGCGGCATCACGTGCAACGTGGGCCTGATCCAGGGCGGCACCGGCGTCAACGTCGTGCCCGCGGAGTGCAAGGTCGAGGTCGACCTGCGGGTACCGAGCCAGCAGCTCGCCGAGGAAATGACGCACTGGTTCCTGAACCTCGAGCCGATCGGCAAGGACGTGACGCTGACGGTCGAGGGCGAGATGAACCGGCCGCCCTATCAGAAGGACGCCGGCATCAGCGCGCTGTTCGAGAAGGCGCAGGCGATCTATCGCGAGATCGGGAAGGAGCTGCAGGATGTCCCGCTGACCGGCGGCGGCTCGGATGGCAACTTCACCGCCGCGCTCGGCATTCCGACGCTCGATGGCCTTGGCGCCGATGGCAAGGGCGCGCATGCCGCCTACGAGCAGATCTACTATTCGTCGCTGGTGCCGCGGACCTACCTTTGCACGCGGCTGCTCGAGACGCTCGAGTAGGGCCGGGGAAGCAGGGCGCGATGGTCACGGTCTATCATGCGAAGAACACGCGCTCGATCCGCGTGCTCTGGACTCTCGAGGAGCTGGGCGTGAAGGCGGATGTCAGGAGCCTGCCGTTTCCGCCGAGCAAGCTGCAGCCCGACTACCTGTCGGTGAACCCCACCGGCACGGTGCCCACCCTGATCGACGGCCCGGTGCGGCTCACCGAATCCATGGCGATCTGCGAGTACCTGGCGGCGAAGTACGATTCCTCGCTGCTGGTGGCGCCCGGCGATCCGGCGCGTACCGAGTTCGTGCAATGGCTGTGGTACGGCGAGTCGACCCTGATGACGCCGCTGTCGCGCCGGGCGACGGTGACCCGGCTGCAGCGCAAGGGACCGGACATCGACGCCGTGCTGGAAGACGCCGCCCACAATACCGGCGTGCGGCTGGTGGCGCTGGAGCAGCGGCTCGAAGGCCGGGACTTCCTGGTCGCGGGCCGGCTGACCCTGGCCGACATCTCGGTCGGCTATCCGCTGCATCTGGTCGGTGCGTTCGGGCTCGACCGCCTGCTCGGCCCACGAACCGCCGCCTATCGCGAACGGCTGCGCGCCCGTCCGGCCTACCAGAAGGCGATCGCCGTTCCCTAGTAAGCTGCCGTGAAGCGGCGCCGGATGTGCCGTGGGCTCTCGATCTCGTCGAGGATCGCGATCGCGAAGTCCTCACGGCTGATCAGGCTCTGGCCCTTGTCGTCCTCGATCAGATGATCGAGACCGAGCCGGAACTTGCCGGTGCGTTCGCCGGGTTGAATCGAAGCGGCCGGGGAGATCGCCGTCCAGTCGAGGTCGGTTGCCTTCTTCATCTCTTCGAAGGCGAGCGCAGCGGGCTTCGAGGTCGGCGGCTGGATGCCTTTCTCGGCCATGTGGTCGAAGTGCGTGCGGCCGTCCTTGCGCAGCAGGCTGCCGGCGCCGATCACGAACAGGCAGCGCTTCACGCCGGCACGGCGGATCGCGTCGAGCACGGCGTGAATGTCGGCCTCGTTCCACTTCAGCGAGATGATTGCCGCGTCGTGGCCCTTCAGGATGCCGGCGAGGCCCGCCACGTCGGCAGTACTTGCGGCCTTCGCCCTCATGTTGGGGCGGGCGACGAGCTTGGCCGGATCGCGCGAGGTCGCGGTGACCTTGTGGCCGCGCCGCAGTGCTTCGTCGAGCACCCGACTGCCGATGTTGCCGGTCGCACCGACGATGGCCAGGTTCATTGCAGGGTCTCCTTCATCAGATCGAGGATGGCCGAGACGGTCTCGGCCGGCGCCTCCTGTGGCACGTTGTGCCCGATTCGCGGGATCAGCCGTCGTTCGTAGAAGCCTTTGAACTTCGGCGCACTGTGGTCGGTTCTCGGTGCGGGGCCGACGCCGTCGCCTTCGCCATGCAGGTTGATGGTCGGCACGGTGATCTCGGGCTGGGCCTGCAGCCGGGCCTCGATGTCGAGCAGGGCGGGATCGCCGGCTGCATAGGCGTAGCGATGGCGATAGGACTGGATCACGACGTCGACGAAATCGGGGTTGTCGAAGGAGACGGCGCTCTTCTCGAAGGTCGCCTCGTCGAAGTTCCAGTTCGGCGACCAGAGCTTCCACAGCAGCCGGCAGATGTCGCGTCGGTTCTCTGTCAGGCCGGCGACGCCGCGCGGCGTGTGGAAATAGAACTGGTACCAAAAGCGATGTTCCTGCGCGGCGGAAACCGGCTTCACCGCCCCCTTGATGTCCTGGATGTTGTAGCCGGTGCAACTCACCAGTCCGTTCACCCGGTCGGGCCACAGCGCCGAGACCACGCAGGCTGCGCGTCCACCCCAGTCGTAGCCCATCAGGGTGGCCTGCTCGATTCGGAGTGCATCCATCATCTGCAACAGGTCGTGGCCGAGCGCCGCCTGCTCGCCCGAGCGCGGTGTGGCGGCCGAGAGAAAGCGCGTGCTGCCGTAGCCGCGCAGGTAGGGCACGTAGACCCGGCAGCCCCGGGCGGCGAGCGGTGGCGCGACCTCGTCGAAGCAGCGCGGGTCGTAGGGAAAGCCGTGCAGCAGGATGACGGGATGGCCGTCTCGCGGCCCGTGGGCCTCGCAGGCGATTTCCAGCACGTCGGTCTTGATCTTGAGCGGTTCCATGCTGCGAGCTTAGCGAAGCCCGTCCGCGTTGACAGCCCGAAGGCGCATGCCCACGCTCGGTAAAAAGCAGGAGGAAACATGGCCCGGTTCGATCGCGTGATCCGCGGCGGCATGATCGTCGACGGCAGCCGACTGCCGCGCTTTCGCGGCGACATCGGCATCAAGGACGGCGTCGTGGCCGAGATCGGCCAGATCGGCGCCGGCGAGGCCGACGAGGTCATCGATGCGGGCGGACTGATCGTGGCGCCGGGCTTCGTGGATCTGCATACCCATTACGACGCCCAGCTTTTCTGGGATCCGTACTGCACGCTCTCGGCGTGGCACGGCATCACTTCGGTGGTGATCGGCAATTGCGGCTTTGGCTTCGCGCCGGTGCGGCCGGCCGAGCGCGAACGCGCCATGCTGACCATGACCCGGGTCGAGGCGATCCCGATGGCCTCGATGAAGGAGGGCATGCCGTGGAACTGGGTCACGTTCCCCGAGTTCCTCGACGCCGTCGACAAGGCGCCGAAGGCCGTGAACATCCTGCCCTACGTGCCGATCTCGCCCCTGCTGATCTGGGTGATGGGCTTCGAGGCGGCCAAGGCCGGCAAGTTGCCGACGCCCGAGCAGCACGCCGAGCTGAAGCGGCTGCTCAACGAGGCGATGGATGCCGGCGCCTGCGGCTGGTCGGCACAGCGCATGCTGCCGACGGGACCGGCGGCGGTGCAGCGCGACCACGACGGCACGCCGATGCCGACCGACGTCATGCATGACGACACGTGCCGCGAGTTCGCCCGGGTGCTGGCCGACCGCAACGACGGCTTCATGCAGATGCTGCTGGTCTCCGGCGACAACACGCGCGACCGCCTCTTTTACGAGGAGATGGCGACGCTCTCGGGGCGTCCGATCATCATGAATGTGGTGCAGGCCTTCGACGATCGGCCGCACATCCATCGCAAGATCCTGGAATGGCTGAAGAGCTGTCGCGAGCGCGGTATCCGCGTGGTCGGGCAGGGGCTCACGACCGACGCGGGCTTCACCTTCACCTTCGAGAACTGGAACCTGTTCGACGACCAGCAGGATTGGTGCGACGCCACCACCGGCACGCATGCCGAACGGCTGGCCAAGCTCGCCGATCCCGCGCGCCGGCCGGCGTTGCGCAAGAACCTGCCGGTCACTGCGGTCGGGCCGCTGCCCGATATCGCGATCGTCGGGCCGAAGCTTGCGAAGAACAAGCAGTGGCTCGACTACACACTCGCCCACGCCGGCGAGAAGATGGGCAAGCATCCGGTCGATGTGATGCTGGACATGGCGGTGGAGGAGAACCTCGAGACCGAGTTCTTTGCAGCACCTCCAAACGGCAAGATCGAATACCTCAAGGAATTGGTCGACGATCCCTACGTGCTGTTCGGCGTGTCGGACGGCGGTGCCCACACCAAGTTCCTGACCGCCGGCCGTTATCCGACCGAGACGATCTGCAAGGTCGTGCGTGAGCACAGGATGATCTCGCTGGAGGAGGCGCACTGGCGGCTGTCGGCCTTGCCGGCCGAGGTCGCGGGCTTCCATGGTCGTGGCATCCTGAAGAAGGGCGCGCCGGCCGATATCGTGATCTACGACTATGACGGGCTGAAGGTCCTGCCCGACGAGATCGCCCATGATCTGCCGGGCGGCGAGTGGCGCCGCATCCAGCGCGCCGAGGGATACAGGTACATCCTGGTGAACGGCGAGGTGACGATGCGCGACGGGCTGCCGACCAATACGCATTCCGGCCGCCTGCTGCGCCACGGCGGCCGTCCTCTCTGAGCGAACGATGTTGAGCAAGCCGTCCGACTTCCTGACTTCCGAGCAGCTGAAGGCTCTCGGCACGAAGTCGAACCTGATGGGCGCCTGGCTGGTGATGCACGCCTGGTCGCTGATCTTCGGGTCGATGGCGCTGTTCGTGTGGTGGCCGAACCCGTTCACTTTCCTGCTGGCCGTGATGGTGATCGGCACGCGGCAACTCGGCCTCGCCATACTGATGCATGACGCAGCGCACGGCCTGCTGTTCGAGAACCGTCGGCTCAACGACTGGGTCGGCAGTTGGCTGCTCGCCTATCCGGTGGCGGCGAGCCTGTCGCTCTACCGGCCCTATCATCTCACGCACCACCGCCATACCCAGCAGGCCGAGGATCCCGACCTCGGCCTGTCGAAGCCGTTTCCGATCTCGCGCCGAAGCCTGTGGCGCAAGGTCGTGCGCGATCTCACGGGACAGACTGCGTTTCAGCGTCGGCGTGAGCAGTTCCGGCGCGGCCTGGCCGTGCGCGGCAGCCTGATCGCCAATGCCGCGCTGTTCGTGCTGCTGGCGTTTGCGGGTTATTGGTGGCTTTACCCGGTGCTGTGGCTGCTGCCTCTCGCGACCTGGTACCAGCTCGTGACGCGCATCCGGAACATTGCCGAGCATGCCGTGGTGCCTGACAACGACGATCCCCTGCGCAACACGCGCACCACGCTCGCCAACCCGGTCGAACGGCTATTCATTGCGCCCTACTGGGTCAATTACCACCTCGAGCATCACCTGTTCATGTTCGTGCCGTGCTGGCGATTGCCGGCCGCTCATCGCCTGCTCATCGCGGGCGGGCAGGGGCCGCGCATGGAAATCCAGCATGGCTATCGCACCGTCCTGCGACTCGCGGCCTCACTGCAATTTGATGGCAAGCGCGGCGAGGGCCCCCGCAGCGCGGCGCACATCTAGGAATCGGCGTGGGCATGGGTTGCTCTGGCTAACTCCCCACGTTCCTTGTTATTATTGCCATTCAGAGCTTCGCCGGGAGGAGATTCATGCTCAAGAAACTGTTGGCCGTCGTGGCAGTCGCGTTCCTGCTGGGCGCCTGCGAGGAGGCTCCGCCGCCGACCCCGACACCGCCGCCCGCCCGTAATTTCCTGGTGTTCTTCGACTTCGACAAATCGACCCTGACGCCGCGCGCCATGGACATCGTCAAGGAGGCCGCTTCGGTCGCCAAGGCCGGCCAGAATGCGCGCGTGACCTGCACCGGGCACACCGACACGGCGGGCCCGGCCAACTACAACATGGCGCTGTCGCTGCGCCGCGCCAACACGGTCAAGGATGCGCTGGTCCGGGAAGGCGTTCCGGCCACTTCGATCGCCGTCGTCGGCAAGGGTGAGAGCGCGCTGCTGGTTCCGACCAAGGATGGCGTGCGCGAGCCCCAGAACCGCCGCGTCGAAATCGTCGTTCAATAGTCGCTGCAAGAGCGGCAAACGAAAAGGCGGCCCGCAAGGGCCGCCTTTCTTGTTTCCGCCGACTGCCTGTCGCCTTCAGGGCGCGTTGCAGCCGTGAATGTTCATGTCCGGGCCGAGATCATACGGAGGCGGCACCTGGGCGAGCGTCGTGACCTGCGGCGACAGCGCCCATTCCAGGGTACGCTGGCTGCGGGTGCAGAATTCGCGGTCGACCGGCGCCTTCTGCGCGGTGCGGTTGGCGAACTCGGTGACCAGGACGTCGACATTGAAGCGCTTGCGGCCGGCAACCTGCTGCAGGCTACGCGCATTGGTGGCAAGTTCGCCGCCAAACTTGGAGATGAAGGCCTCGTAGGCGCCCTGCAGGGCGCGGCCGCCGCCGGCGTTCTGGCACTGAAGCGTCGCGACCGACATTTCCTGCTGCATCATGCGGGCGCGTACGATCGCAAGATCGGCACTATTGTAGCAGATCGCGCTCAGGTTGGCCGGCTTGGCGACCTGGCCGAGGGGCTCCTGGTAATCGGCTGCCGGCGGCTTTTTCACGGGAGCGGCCGTCTTGGGTTGTTCCATTGGGCATCCGCCCAAGGCCAAACCGGCCGTAACGAGCACTGCCGCCTGCGCAAAGAACCTGAACATCCACACACTCCCAACACTTGGCCGGAAAGACGCCTGCGGGTACAACAGTTAGAGCGGGGTTTCAAACGTAAATAGGTCACAGTTCGCGGCGCACGATGTGAAAATCCCGGGTTTTCGAGGCATATAGGGTTTCACTGCCCGTGATGGCGGGCGCTGGCATGCTGCGAAATAGGGCGGAGGTGTGGCGCGAGACCCCTTGGCCCATGGGGAGGTCAGATCTTCTCGAGGGCGGCGCGCACCAGCGGCAGGCGATCGTTGCCGAAGAACATCGAGCCGTCGACGAACATGGTCGGGCTGCCGAAGCCGCCACGGGCGATCAACTCGTCGGTACTGGCACGCAGGCGCCGCTTGCAGTCGTCGGCTTCGATGGCGGCGAAGAACTGCTGGCGGTCGAGGCCAGCACGCTCGGCAATGTCGGAGAGCACGTCATCCCCGGAGAGATCCCGATCGTCGCCCCAGTAGGCCTCGAACGCCGCCGTCGCATAGGGCACCAGTCTGTCCGCGTCGAGCGCGGCGAAGGCTCCGCGCATGCACTTCACGCTGTTGACCGGAAAGACCTTGGGCGGAAATGCGATCCTGAGACCGTAGAGCCTCGCCCAGTCGCCAAGGTCCTTCAGCATGTAGGACTGCTTGCGCGGATTGGGATTGGCACGGCTCTCGTAGACGGTCTGGTTCACACTGTTGAACACGCCGCCGACCAGGATGGGCTTCCATGCAATATGCGCGCCCACCTCGAGGGCAAGCGGCTGCACGGCGTGGAAGGCGAGGTAGGTCCACGGGCTGGAGCAATCGAAGTAGAAGTCTAGTTGGCGCGCCATTTCGTCCCTCCGCCGTCGGTCCGCCTTGTCGATGCCACAACCCGCGCGTATCTTGCAATTCCATGACGGTACCGGCTGAAAAGCCCAAGAAAGTAGCGATCGTAGTCCACCAGGAGCATTCGCGGCCCGGCCGGGTTGGCGTCCTCCTCGAGAAGCGCGGATACGAGCTTCACCGTCTTTGCCCCAATCTCGGTTGCCAGCTGCCGGAAGATCTTTCCGACTATGCCGGCGTGGTGATCTTTGGCGGCCCGATGTCGGCCAACGACTGCGGCACGCTGGCCGGCATCAAGTGCGAGCTCGACTGGATCCCCAAGGTGGTCGAGGCGGGCGTGCCTTATCTCGGGCTGTGCCTCGGCGCCCAGTTGCTGACGCGAGCGGCCGGCGGCCGGGTGGCCGCGCACGATGAAGGCAAGGTCGAGGTCGGTTACGTCGACATCGAGCCGACCGCCGCCGGGAAGGAGTGGTTCAAGGGACCGATGAAGGTCTATCAGTGGCACCGCGAAGGGATGCATATCCCCGACTGCTGCGAACTGCTCGCCACCAACGAAACCTACCCCGTACAGGGCTTCCGCTGCGGCCCCAACGCCTTCGGATTCCAGTTCCACCCGGAAGTGACACTGGAGATGAAGAAGATCTGGACGCTCTCGGCGTCGGAACGCCTGAAGAGCCCGGGCGCGCAGCAGCGCGGCGTGCACCTTTCCATGCATACGCTCTACGATCCGCCGCTCGACCGCTGGATCAACGGCTTTCTCGACCGCTGGCTGGCGACCGACATCCGTCACTGACTAGGCCCATAACTGACTTTGGACTGTGCGTAGGCTAGGCTTCCCGCGACTGTCGGGAGGGCACTCATGGGAGCTTTGATCTTCTTCGGAGCACTGGTGGTCGTGGCCATCGTGCTGATCTTCGCCGGCGTGAAAACGGTGTCTCAGGGCGCCAACTGGACCGTCGAGCGCTTCGGCCGATACACCAGAACACTGCAGCCCGGCCTGCACCTCATCATCCCGTTCATCGACACGATCGGGCGCAAGATGAACATGCAGGAGAACGTTCTCGACATCCCGGCACAGAAGGTCATCACCAAGGACAATGCTACGGTGCAGGTCGATGCCGTGGCTTTCTACCAGGTGGTCGACGCCGCCCGTGCGGCCTACGAAGTGCAGAACCTCCATCTCGCCATGACCAATCTGGCACTGACCAATATCCGCAGCGTGATGGGCAACATGGCGCTCGACGAGGTGCTGTCCAAGCGCAACGAGATCAACGACACGCTTCTCGCGGTGATCGACCAGGCGACCAACCCCTGGGGCGTGAAGGTGCTGCGCGTCGAACTGAAGGACATCGCGCCGCCCGAGGATCTCGTCGCTTCGATGGGCCGGCAGATGAAGGCCGAACGAGAAAAGCGCGCCACGATCCTCGAAGCCGAGGGCGTGCGCGAGTCGAGCATCCAGCGTGCCCAGGGCGAGAAGCAGTCGGCGATTTTGATCGCCGAGGGCCGTCGCGAGGCCGCCTTCCGCGAGGCCGAGGCACGTGAGCGCCAGGCGGAAGCCGAGGCAAAGGCGACAGCCGTGGTCGCCCAGGCGATCGCCGGCAACGGCACGCAGGCGATCAACTACTTCCTCGGCACCAAGTATGTCGATGCGCTGGCCAAGATGGGCTCCTCGAACAACGCCAAGATGTTCTTTCTTCCCGTCGAGGCAGCGGGTGTGATGGCCTCGATCGCCGGCATCGGCGAGCTGGCGAAGGAAGCGCAGGCCCGGGCGGCGGCGGGCGATGGGGCTGCCCGTCCGCGCGGTTCCGTTCCGCCCTCGGGTTGATCGGGGAGGGCAGCAAGATGAGCTTCCAGATCGCCTTCTGGTATTGGTGGGTGCTCGCCGCGATCCTGCTGGTCTTCGAGATGACCTTGCCGGGTGTGGTGTTCCTGTTCCTGGCGATCGGCGCTGCAGCGTCGGGCGCGCTGCTCGCCGTCGCCCCGGGAACTTCGCTCGAGGCGCAACTCGGCGTGTTCGCGGTTTTTGCCGTGGCTTCCGCGCTCGCCCTGCGTCCGACGCTCAAGCGCCTGCAGGGTCGTGTCGCGGCCTCGACACTCAACGCGCGCGGCGAGGCGCTGGTGGGCCAGACCTTCGTGCTCGACACGCCGATCCTGGGCGGCCGCGGCCGAGCCAGACTGGGCGACGGCAGCTGGATCATCACCGGTCCGGACATGGTGGCCGGCGCGCGGGTACGGGTGGCCGCGGTGAACGGCACCGAATTGAAGGTCGAGCCGGCCCCCTGAACGGGCATGCCAATTTCCGCATCGTCGCAGGCTTGCCAATAGTTAAACAATAGGTTAACTATTGCGTGGTCAGGGAGGACGGCATGAAGCGGCATTACGGTTGGGTCGTCGTCGCGGCGGGCGCCCTGATGGGCTGCATTGCCATTGGAACCACGTTCTCGCTCGCGGTCTTCCTGCAGCCTATGTCGGATGCCACGGGCTGGTCGCGCACCGGCATCTCGACCGCCATGACGATCGTGTTCCTGGCCATGGG
>CAWUOG010000011.1:0-22962 GCA_963923875.1 uncultured Alphaproteobacteria bacterium | reverse complement strand
GTCCAGGACCAGATCCAGTCGGCGTTCGGCGGCCTGAACCGTATCGATATCCGACAGGACAGTTCGTTCGAGGTGACGCCGTTGGTCGTGCAGGCCGATCGGCTCGCCAGCCTGCAGAACCACCTGCTTCTGCTCTATACCGGCCTGTCGCGACATGCCTCCGAGATCGCCGCCGAGCAGGTCGCAACCATGGACCAGAAGACCAGCGAGTTGAAGGCCATGCGGGCTATGGTCGACGAAGGTGAGCGCATCCTGGCCAGCAGGGGCAGCCTGCGCGACTTCGGCCGCCTGCTGCACGACAGCTGGGAGCTGAAGCGTTCGCTGTCGAGCAAGATCGCGCCGGCCTCGGTCAATGAAATCTACGATACCGCGCGCAAGGCCGGTGCTGACGGCGGAAAGCTGTTGGGGGCAGGTGGTGGCGGGTTCATGCTGATTTTCGTGGAGCCGGAACGGCGTGCTGCGGTGCTGCGTGCCCTCGACAAGCTTCTGCCAGTACCGTTCCAGTTCGAGCGGGGCGGGACCCAGCTCGTGCTCTATGAGGCCGAGACTATGGGCGGTGGGCAGGCGGGTTGAAATGGCGCGCCGACGCATCCTCGTCTGCGGCGCGACCGGCTTCATCGGCCGCAATCTCGTGGAATCGCTTGCCCGCAACCCCGATGTCGAACTTCATGCCCTGCGCTTCACGCGGCCGGCCTATGACCTGAATGGGGTCAACTGGCACCAAGCCGATCTACGCGACGTTGGCGCAGTGAATCGGTTGCTGGCCGGCATGGACGTCGTCATCCAGGCTGCTGCCACCACCTCGGGCGTGCGTGACATCGTGAAGACGCCCTACATCCACGTGACGGACAACGCCGTCATGAATTCGCTGCTGCTGCGCGCCTGTTTCGATCACAAGGTGAAGCATTTCGTCTTCTTCAGCTGCTCTGTGATGTACCAGCCGCGCGAATCGCCGTGGCGCGAAGAGGAGTGGGATCCAAGCCAGGAGATGCATCCCAACTACTTCCATACGGGCTGGACCAAGGTCTATATCGAAAAGATGTGCGAGTTCTTCGGACGGCTCGGTGTCACGAAGCATACTGTAGTTCGCCACACCAACGTCTACGGTCCGCACGACAAATTCGACCTCGAGCGTAGTCACGTCTTCGGCGCCACCGTGACCAAGGTGATGACCAGCAAGACGGGAAGCATAACCGTCTGGGGCACGGGGGAGGAGGCGCGCGACCTGATTCATGTCGATGATCTGGTGCGATTTGTCGAACTTACCATCGAGCGCCAGACCACGCCCTACGAGTTGATGCATGTGAGCGCCGGGTCGGCGATCCGGATCAAGGACCTGGTCGCGAAGATCGTGTCGGCCGCGGGTCGCGACCTGCGCATCGAACACGATCCGGCCGGTCCGACGATCAAGACATCGTTCGCGCTAGACAATGGTCGCGCACGGGAGAAGTTCGGTTGGCAGCCGCAGGTTGCGCTCGACGACGGCATTCGTCGTACCGTGCAGTGGTGGAAGCAGGCGTTCGGCGCATGAAGTATCGCGCGCTCGGATGCACCGGGCTGAATGTCTCCGAGATCGGCTTCGGTGCCTGGGGCATCGGCGGCCGCACCGTTGGTACCACGTCCTACGGCGACACCGACGACCGCACCTCACTCGCTGCCCTCGGGCGTGCCCTCGACTTGGGCATCAACTTCTACGATACGTCCAGCGCCTACGGCGACGGCCACAGCGAGGAATTGCTGGGGCAAGCCTTCGCCTCAAGGCGCTCTGACGTATTGATCGCCACGAAGGCGGGCTACGAGTCGTGGGACCGCCCGCCCGATTTCTCCCCGGCGGCAGTTTCGGCTTCAGTGGACAGGAGCCTGAGGCGCCTGAAGTCGGACTACATTGACCTCCTCCAACTGCACAATCCCCCTCCGGAGGCGCTCAGGGAGGGCACCTTACCGGCAGCGATGTCACGTCTGCAGAAGGCCGGAAAGATCCGCGCCTGGGGAGTGTCCGCCAAGAGCCCGGCCGAGGCACTGATGGTGCTGAACGACTGCAGAGCCGACGTGATTCAGGCCAACTTCAATATGATGGACGTGCGGGCGGAAGCGAGCGGGCTCTTCGCAGAGTTAGTGCGCCGTCGTGCGGGTTTCATTGCGCGGACACCCCTCTGCTTCGGGTTCCTGTCGGGCATGATCCGGCGCGACACTGTCTTTCCAGCGGGCGATCATCGGCTCGGCTGGTCACGTGCACAGATCGAGAACTGGATCGATGGCGCCTCCGACTTGTTGCAGGCGGTCGAGGCTTCACCGGGAGCCGAGGGGGCCCGCAGTGCGCTGCGCTTCTGCCTGTCGTTTGCCGCGGTGTCCAGCGTGATCCCCGGCATCCTGACGCCGGCGGAGGCGGAGGCCAATGCTGCGGCCGGTGATCTCGGACCGCTGCCAGCTGCAGTCGTTGACAAGGTACTTGCGATCAACCGCCAACGGCAGTTCTTCGTCGACCCTACGAAACCGCGCTGAGAAGCGCCTGCGGGCTGGCGCCGATTTCCCAGTCGGCCCGACAGACCGTGCGGGTCTCCAGCGCGACGTCGGCTAGCCCCCAGTTTTCTGGCTGGGTCGGAATGTAGCGCCCACCGTCGGCCCATCGACGCGCGACCCGTACCAGGTTGCGCTCGAAGGATGGTCCCAGGATCGATTGCGCACCAGCCACGGTGCGGCGCGGGTAGTCGAACAGGGTACGCATCCTGTAGGCCGTGACTTCGCTCAAGTTGTCGGCCAGGAAACGATCGAGGCGGCGCTGCCAGGGCCGCCAAACCTGCTTTACGCGAGCTGTCGAAATAGCGCGGTGGCTGGGCTTGAACAGACGGCACGAGGAGGGCCAGCGCACCTCGCGTACCCCGTTGGCGGCGGCAGCGTGCATTACCAGGGAATCGAGATCGAGCGAAATGCCAGTCGTATCGATGGGGTGACCGCGCACGATGTGCCAGTGCGCATCGGTCATCAGGGTGAAATCTCCGCAGGCGTTAGTGTGGAGATCGCGCATCCCCCAATACGTCTTCTGGTGGATTGGCGAGTGTGGATTCGATGGCAGCGAGGCGAGCTTGGCCAATAGAGCGTCGTCGTCCATAGTCCAGATGCTTTCGTCGGCAATCGGCACATCGTGGCGATCGATCCGGTACATCTGATCAATGTCGAGATTTCTCTGGGCGATCATCCCGATTACATCGGGTGAGAAGAAAGAGTCGCTGGCCCTCGCAGTGATGAAGCGCCCGCGAGCGCGGCGAATGGCGACGTTGGACGCCTCGCCGACATGAATATTGCGCTGATCCGAGCCCTTCAGGCGGCGATGATGCTCGGCCGGCACGATGATGAAGCGAATCGAGACATGCTCCATTCGCTCCGGAAGCTTAAGTACGCTCGCCAGCAGCGGACGGTCGGTGGGTGGGTTCCACTCGCAGACTACGATTTCGGCATTCAGCCGGGCCCGTTCGAGCTGGCGCGCTAGGCACAACGTCGCGCGACCGACCCTGGTCTCATAGCCGGCCGTATAGCCGTCATTGCGGCCGGTGGTGACGAAGCTGACGTAGGGGCTCTTACTCATGACAGGCTCCCGGAGCGGTCGCCCCGGAGCCGGAGGCTCATTGACGACCGAGACCCAAATACAGCAGGTCCGCGATGTCGTCGAATTTGCCAGCCGGCAGCGTACGCCAAAGATCGAAGATTGTGAGGCGCCCGCCATCGCGGCGGCACCAGGCGGGGTCGATATCCTTGTACTGGGGCCAGCCCGTCGCGACGATCAGCACGTCGGCGTCGCGCACTGCCGACTCGAGCGAAGAGGCGCCCAGAGCCCGCTCGCCGAGCACATTCAGTGCTGCTTCCTGGGCGAGCGGATCGTGCACCGTGACGATGTATCCCTTGTCGGCAAGGGCGCCCGCCAGCTTGACCGAATGGCTTTCTTCGACGACCGGTGTGTGAGGTTTGTAGGAGAGGCCGAGCAGTGCGATGCGAGTGCCCGCCTTGGCGAACTTGGAAACCAGGTTGGTCAGGCGTTCCACTTGGTAGTTGTTGATTTGGTCGGTCGCCTCGGCAACGTAGGCCGGCACCTTCAGCTTCCGTGCCAGGGCGGCGAAGGCGACGTTGTCGCGCGGGAAGCAGGGGCCGCCGTAGCCCATCGCGCCCTTAAGATACTTCGCGCCGATGCGGCTGTCGGCGCCCAGCGCCTTTGTCACGACGTCGACGTCGGCGCCGGGCAGATGATCGCAAAGGTCGGCCAGCATGTTGGCGTAGGAAATCTTCGTCGTTACGTAGGTATTGACAGAGATTTTAGTGAGTTCGGCGCTCACCAGGTTCATGCGTTGCACTGGAGGGTTCTTGACGCACATCTGCCGGTAGATCTTCTCCAGCATGTCGCCGGCCTTCTGATCGGCTTGGCCAACCAGGATCGAATCCGGATAAAGCATGTCACGCACGACCGAGCCGAGTGCGATGAACTCCGGATTGTAGCAGAGGCCAAGATCGGGGCCGACCTTTCGGCCCGAGGCTGATTCGAGCGCCGCCCTGATCTCGCCGTCGGTCGAGCCCGGCATGACGGTCGAGGTGATGACCACCAAATGATAGCCATTCTTCTTGCGCAGCGCCTTGCCCAGGGTCTCCATGGCCTTGAGCACATAGCTGTTGGAGAAGAAGCCGGTCTCCTTGTTGGACGGCGTGGGTACGATCACGAAGCTGGCATCGCTCTTTTGCACCGCTTCGTCGGCGTCCATGGTCGCGGACAGGCGTTCTCGGTTCTCCGCGATCAACTCGTTGAGTTGCGGCTCGACGATCGGCATTTTGCCGGCGTTCAGCGCGTCGACGAACGTCTTGTTCACATCCAGGCCGATGACGGTGAAACCGCGACTGGCGAGGACGGCGGCGAGCGGCGCGCCGAGTTTTCCAAGGCCGACGACGTTGACGCGAGGCAGAGCAGCTGTGGTCATTTCCATTCCCGGTACGAGGGGCCGTACTGATACTGTCGGCAGCGCCGGGAGGCAATTGGCGACTTGCGTTGTCGCGTCGCAGGGTGCGAAAAATCGATCCCGAAAGCGAGGGAACCCGCATGGAAGTTGAATTTTTGGCCTTTCCGAAGGCCTTTGCCGGCAACGTGGCCGTGTTTGTGGCCGCTGATAAGCAGTTGCTGGCGACTGCCCAGATCCTCGATAGGGAATCGGGGGGGACCCTGACGCGTGCGCTCGGGGCGGGACGCTTCACCGGTGGCAAGGGCCAGTCACTGACCGTCCTGGGGCACGCCGGGGCCAATATTGCACGCCTCCTGCTGCTGGGAGTCGGCAAGGCCCGCGATCTCGACGCACGGGCGGCCGAGGGACTGGGCGGCGTGATCGCCGCGGAGGCCAATGCGGCGGGTCACAAGTCGGTGACGGTCGTGGTCGATCCGGTGAAGGGCAGCAAGCTCACGCCTGCGCAGATCGCCGCACATCTCGCCCTTGGCGCGCAGCTGCGCAATTACCGCTTCGACAAGTACAAGACCAAGGACAAGCCGGAGCAGAAGCTCTCGCTTTCCGAACTCACCGTGATCGTCTCCGGCCCGGCCGACGCGCGCCGCGCCTACGATAAGCTTGCGCCTGCAGTCGACGCGGTGTTCCTCACTCGCGATCTGGTCAGTGAACCGGCTAATGTTCTCTATCCGGTCGAATTTGCCCGGCGTGCCAAGGAGCTTACCAAGCTCGGTGTGAAGGTCCAGATTCTGGGCGAGGCCGAGATGAAAAAGCTCGGGATGCATGTGTTGCTCGGCGTCGGCCAAGGCAGCGAGCGCGAATCGCAGCTGCTGGTCATGACCTGGATGAACGGTCCGAAGAGCCAGAAGCCGGTGGCGCTGATCGGCAAGGGCGTGTGCTTCGATACTGGCGGCATTTCTCTGAAGCCGGCCGGGGGCATGGAGGACATGAAATGGGACATGGGGGGCGCCGGCGCCGTGGTCGGTGCGATGCAGCTGATTGCCGGACGCAAGGCCAGAGCAAATGTGGTTGCGATCTGCGCTCTGGTCGAGAACATGCCGGACGGCAATGCTCAGCGGCCTGGTGACGTGGTCAGGAGTATGTCGGGGCAGACTGTCGAGGTGATCAATACCGACGCCGAGGGAAGACTGATCTTGTGCGATGCCATGTGGTACGCGCAGGAGAAGTTCAAGCCGCAGGCCATGGTTGAGCTGTCTACGCTCACTGGCGCCATCATCGTGGCGCTGGGTCATGAGCGGGCCGGCATGTTCTCCAACAACACCCAGCTCTCCAATCGCCTGCGTGCAGCGGGGGCGGGGCTCGGCGAAAAGCTGTGGCGCATGCCGCTTGGCCCCAAGTACGACAAGCTGATCGACAGCGACATCGCCGACATGAAGAACGTCAGCAACGGACGCGACGGTGGTTCGATCACCGCGGCGCAGTTCCTGCAGCGCTTCGTGCAGGACGGCGTGGCCTGGGCGCATCTGGATATTGCGGGCGTTGCCTGGTCGAACAAGGGCAACGAAACCACGCCCAAGGGTGCGACCGCCTTCGGCGTGCGTCTGCTCGATCGGCTCGTCGCCGATCATTACGAGCGCTGACGGCGAGACGGCCTGTCCCAGTGGCAACCGAGGTCAATTTCTATCACCTGACCAAGTCGTCGCTGGAGGACGCGTTGCCCCGCCTGCTGCAGAAGACGTTGCAGGCGGGCGAGCGGGCCGTGGTGCTGCTCGGTTCGCCCGAGCGGGTCGATGCGCTCAACACACATCTCTGGACGTTCGATCCCAACGGTTTCCTCCCGCATGGCTCGGCGCGCGACGGCGAAGCCGAGCGCCAGCCGGTGTGGCTGACGCATCTCGACGAGAATCCCAACGGTGCGGGCTTCCTGTTCCTCGCCGACCGCGCGCGCTCGGAGAAGGTCGGCGCCTACAAGCGCTGCTTTGAACTCTTCGACGGCCGGGACGAGCAGGCCGTGGCTGACAGCAGGGAGCGCTGGAAGGCCTACAAGGCCGCAGGCCATGCTGTGGTCTATTGGCAACAGACCGCAACCGGCGGCTGGGAGAAGAGGGCCTAGCCGCGCGGCGAGCGGAAGGCGCGCCAGGCGGCGGCGAGCCGTTCGAACAATCCGATGTTGCCTTCGCGGCGATAGAACCATGGCGCGTCCGCTTCGAACGCCGCGATGTATTCCTTGTAGGAAAGCTTCTGGCTGCGCTGGGGCTGAGCCTGCGCGGCCAGAAGATCGAGACCCTTGTCGATGTCGAGTATCGGCGCGAGATCCGATCGTTCTCGGGTCAGCATTTCCGCCGCCAGGTCGGGCACCTCCCACAGCGAATAGATCGCCGCGAGCTTGGCCTGCTGGGCCGGCGTGAGGCCTTTCGTGCCGACGTCGCGCGCATAATAGGCCTCGCCCTGCCATGGCCGGCCCGCCACGGTTTCCGCCGGTGTCGGCCAGACATAGCGCGCGGGAAGCGCGCGCGAGGAATAGGTGCGCACATCCAGCCGAAACAGTTCGTAGCCCTGCTGCCTCATGAGCCGGTCGGTATTGTGAAAGGAGTGCTCGGTCGGTGCGTCGGTGCCGACGAAGTTCACCTCGAGTTGGACGGCCAGCACTCCCAGGGCCGAGAACTTGCTGGCGAAGGTCTGGAGCACCTCCCAGTCCGCTCCATCGATGTCGATCTTCAGGTAGTCGAGTGCTTTCCAGCCGCGCGACTCCAGCAGTTCGGGCACGACCAGCGGACGGCTCGCATCGGCCAGCCGGGTCTTGTCCCAGGCGTTGTGCCGGAGCTTCTCCTCGATCTCCGCTCTGGCCAGCCGCGACTCGCGCAATTCGAGGGTGCGCATGAAGGAGAGGCGCTCCCGCACGGCGAGGATGAGATCAGATGCCTGGCTGCGGGTCGGATCGATCTTCTTTGAAGCGCTGCCGGCAACGAATGCCGCAACGTACTCCACGCCCGGCGAAGTCTCCGCCTTCTGCAGCCGCTCGCATTCCGCGACGCTGGCGTCGATCGCCAGCGCTTTAAGCCGGTCGCCGAAGACGCGCCAGCGCGCGTCGATGCCGCCTGAACAGCCGACATCGAGCAGATGGAAATATGCGTCTCCCAGACCTTGGGCAACGAGGCCGGCGAACGCCGGTTCCATCCGGATCCCCTCTGCTCAGACTGTCGCAACCGGCGTGGCAGGCGAGCCGACGGCGCCGGGCAGGCGCAGCGGCGGCGCGGTCAGCAGGAAGCGCGAGCGTTTCTTGTCTCGCAGATGGAGGGCGAGGTCCTTCAGCCACCAGATCTCGCCCAGGTTCAGCCCGAGCTTGAACAGGCAGTGATTGTGGATCGGCAGGGACGGGTGCTCGGCGTTGCCCGGTCCCGGCCTGGCAGGTACCGCCTCGACGCCGTAATTGTCGGCGATCAGCGCCGAGATCTGGCTGTCGGTGATCCACTGGAGCAGGCGCTTGTCGCGGCCGTCGAGTACGCAGCACATCGCATGCGCGCGTGCCGGGTCGACATTCTTGTTCATCTTCACGATCTCGTCGGTGAAGCCCGTGTAGAGCAGCAGCATGTCGCCTGGTTCGACCACGACCTTGTCGGCATCGAGAACCTTCTTGAAGTCGTCATAGCTGACGTACTTGTGGTCGCGGCCGTAGTGCTTTTCCAGATCGACCAGCACGGCGCGGCCCTGGATCGCCTTGGCTGCCATGTTCTCGACGCCGAGCTTGTGGGCATAGGAGAGGTGGCCGCAGCCGTCTCTGCCGGCGTCGGGCTGCGGGCCGACCACATCGGTGCCGGCCTTGAAGCCGTTGTAGTAGAGCGGCTCGGGTACTCCGTCGCCGTCGGCATCGAACATGCCGCCGACATGGGCGAGCGTGTCCCATTGAGTCGAGTACTGAAGCGTCAGGATCACGCGGTCGTCGGAGGCAACGTCCTGGAAGAGCGGATTGAGCTGGTTGGTGAGGAAGTTGAAGCGCCAGCCATTCTCGTCGCCGGTCGGGGACAGGACCGGCGGCAGGCGGCGCGGGTTGAGCACGTTGCCGCCGGGAAAGTCGAGGGGCAGGCTGAGGCAGAACGAGCGGCCCTCCTTCACCTCGGCGATGCCTTCCAAAACCTTCTTGGGCGTGATCAGGTTTAGGCGGCCGAGCTGATCGTCATCGCCCCAGTCGCCCCAGGTCGAGCCTTCGGGACGGTGCTTCCAGCGCTTCATTCGAGTTCTCCCTTCGATCGGCAGGGAGACTACGTCTGCATGGCTCCTACGCGCAATTCCGCCAGCCGAAGAACGGCGGATCGGATATAAACGGCCGCGCAGAAGGGTACGTAATGTCCGCCATCACCGTCGAGCCCGCGCGTCGGGACGTCCGCGTCATCAGTCTGATCGGCATCGCGCACGGCGCTAGCCACTACTATCAACTCGCCTTCGTCACGATGTTGCTGATCGTACGCGACAGCGTCGGCTTGAGCTTCGAGCAGATCGGCGTGCTGGGTGCAGTCTTCTATGGCGTCTCGGGCTTCGGCCAGACGGTTGCCGGGTTCGCCGTCGACCGCTTCGGCGCGCGTCCCATCCTTGCCGGCGGTCTCGCGGCACTCGGCCTGTCGCTCGGCCTCGTCTCGATGGCGCACAGTTTCTGGGCGTTCACCGCGATTGCCGTGCTGGGTGGAGCGGGCAACAGCGTGTTCCATCCCGCCGACTTCGCCATCCTCAACGCGTCGGTGAAGCAGAACCGGCTAGGGCGCGCCTTCAGCATCCATGGCCTCGGCGGCTCGCTTGGCTGGGCGGCGGCGCCGGTCATGTATTTTCTCGACAACGCAATGGGGCAGGCGGGCGCCACGCTGCTCGGCGCCTTGCCGGGGCTGGTGTTGGCCGTTCTGGTCTTCGCGCACAAGACCGATCTGGTCGACCACCGCGTCAAGGCACGCGAGAGTGCGGAGGCCCACGGCGCCGTTTCCAACCTCAAGCTCTTCCTGCAGGCGCCGATCCTGCTGTGCCTGGTCTATTTCGGCGTGCTCGCGACCAACACCGTCGGCATCCAGCAATTCGCGGTGCCAGCGTGGCAGAGCATGTTCGGTGTCAGCGAGAACTACGCCGCGATCTGCCTGATCGTGTTCGTCGTCGGTTCGGCGTCCGGCACCTTGTTGGGCGGCTATTTCGCCGATCGTGTGCGCCGGCACGAATGGGTCGCCTCCATCGGTCTCGCGATCGCCGCCGTCTTTACCCTGCCGGTAGCGACGGTCAGCGTCGGCCCGATCTTGCTGCCTGTCGTGCTGTTTTTCGCCGGGTTTTCAGGCGGCACAACCGGCCCTTCGCGCGACATGATCGTACGCAGCACCACCCCTCCCGGCGCCTCGGGCAAGGTGTTCGGCTTCGTCTATTCTGGTCTCGACATCGGCTCGTTCGCCGCCCCGCTGGTTTTCAGCCGCTTCATGGGTGCGGGGCAGCCCGCGACGATGTTCTGGGTCGCCGTCGGTCTCTACGTCTTCGGCACGTTCCTGGTGATGCTGATCCGCCAATCCAAAGCGCCGGCCAAGCCGCTGCCAGCCGCCGCTGATTAGCTAAGCCGCTTCCAGCGCCTCTTGCGCCACAAGCCATTCGTGCTCGGCATGGGCAAGCTCGCGCTCCAGCCGGGTCTTCTCCTTCTGCAAGTCGGTCGCGACAGTAGGAGGGCCTGAGTAAGTCGCAGGGTCGGCCAGCTTCAACTCGATGTCGGCGCGCTTCTTCGTCAGGTCGGCAATGGCCTTCTCCGCCGCTTCGAGCGCGCGCTTCAGCGGGCCGCGTCGGACCTTCTCCGACTGGGCAGGCGGCGGCGCGGATACGGTGGTAGAGACGGTCGCGGCCTTCTTATCCTTCTTCTTGTTCTTGCCTTCCTTCGCGGGCCGGCCGCTGCGCTCGCGCAGCATCAACTCTTGGTACTCGTCGATGTCGCCGTCGAAAGGCGTCACCGTGCCCTTGTCCACCAGCCAGAGCTGGTCGGCCACCATCTTCACGAGGTGGGTGTCGTGGCTCACCAGCACGACGGCACCCTCGAAATCGTTGATCGCATCGACCAGCGAGGCTCGGGCATCCATGTCGAGGTGGTTGGTCGGCTCGTCGAGCAGCAGTAGGTGGGGGGCGTTGCGGGTGGCGAGCGCCAGCAGAAGGCGCGTCTTCTCGCCGCCCGACAGCACACCGACCTTGAGATTGGCGCGATCGCGGCTGAAGCCGAAGCGGCCAAGCTGGGCGCGGACCTTGTGCTCCAGCGCGCCGGCGCCCATGGCGACGTTCATGTGGTCGAACGGGGTCGCTTCGTAGTCGAGGCTTTCTTCCTGGTCCTGCGAGAAGTAGCCGACCTTGAGCTTGGGCTGCTTTTTGAGCTTGCCCGAGCGTGGTTCCAGCCGTTGCGAGATCAGGCGTATGAACGTCGACTTGCCATTGCCGTTCTGGCCGAGCAGGGCAATGCGGTCCTCCATGTCGATGCGGAGGTCGAGCTTCTGCAGCACCAACGGTCCGCTGGGATAGCCGACGGAGACCTCGTCCAGCGTCTCGATCGGCGAGGCGAGAAGTTCGGGCGAAGGGAAATTGAAGGTGATTTTCTCGTCGACCGGCACGGTCGCGATCGGACCCAGCTTCTCGATCATCTTCATGCGCGACTGCGCCTGACGTGCCTTGCTGGCCTTGGCCCTGAAGCGGTCGACGAAGGCCTGCATGTGCTTGCGCTGGGCGGCGATCCTCGCCTGCTGCGCGGCGTCGTTGGCCAGACGCTCGGCGCGGGTCTTCTCGAAGAAGTCGTAGTTGCCGGTGTAGGACACCAGCTTTTCCTGGTCGATGTGCACGATGTGGTCGCACACGTCGTTCAGCAGGTCTCGATCGTGGCTCACCATGAGGATGGTGTTGCGGAACTTCTTGAGGTGCTCCGTCAGCCATATCATCGCTTCGATATCGAGGTGGTTCGATGGCTCGTCGAGAATCAGCAAGTCGGGCGAACTGAACAAAGTGCCGGCCAGTGCCACGCGCATGCGCCAGCCGCCCGAGAACTCGCCGCAGGCACGTTGCTGGGCCTCGTTGTCGAAACCGAGACCGCTCAGGATCGCAGCGGCCCGCGACGGCGCCGAGGCGGCGTCGATCTCGTCGAGCCGCATGTGGATGTCAGCGAGGCGCAAGCCATCCTCCGAGGTCTCGGCCTCGGCGAGCAGGGCGGTGCGTTCCTTGTCGGCGGCCAGAACCGCGTCGATCACCTTGATGTCGCCACCCGGCGGGTCCTGCGGGACCGATCCCACCTTGGTTCGGCCCATCAGGTTTATATCGCCGCCATCGGCCTCCAGTTCGCCCTGGATGAGCTTGAGCAGCGTCGATTTGCCCGCACCGTTCCGGCCGACAAGGCCTACCTTCCAGCCGTCGGAAAAGGCCACTGAAGCGCGATCGAACAGGATGCGCTCGCCGTGCCGAAAGGAGAGGTCGGTGACGCTCAACATGGGGCGCGGCGTTTAGCACGCTGGGGCGCCCGCTCCAACCGGCTTGCGGGGCTCAAACCCTGTGTTTATAAGCCCCGGCCACTCATCAAGGATTTCACAGGCAAGAGGATTCCATGGCCGTCGAACGCACTTTCTCGATCATCAAGCCGGACGCGACGCGCCGGAATCTCACGGGCAAGATCAACGCCCGGTTCGAGGAGAAGGGCCTGCGCATCGTGGCCCAGAAGCGGATCTGGATGAGCCGCCAGCAGGCCGAGACGTTCTACGGCGTGCATAAGGCCCGGCCGTTCTTCAACGACCTCTGCAACTTCATGACCTCCGGCCCGGTCGTGGTCCAGGTGCTGGAGGGCGAGGGCGCCATCGCGAAGAACCGCGAAATCATGGGCGCCACCAACCCAGCCAACGCCGCCGCTGGCACCATCCGCAAGGATTTCGCCGAATCGATCGAGGCCAATTCGGTTCACGGCTCGGATTCGCCCGAGAACGCTGCCATCGAGATCTCGTTCTTCTTCGCCGGTTGCGAGATCGTCGGTTAAGGCGCGCACGGAACGCCACGCCGTACGATTCGAAACAGGCAAGAAATCAGACAACAAAAAAAGCGGCCCGCAAGGGCCGCTTTTCATTTGCGCCCGTGAAAGGCCGTCAGCCCATGACAGCGAAGGCAACCAGAAGGACGATCGTGCCGCCGACGCCCATGATAGTCGCCAGCAGACCGATGCCAGCAACGAGGCCGAGCGCCATGCTCGACAACAGCAGCACGATCCAGAGGATCATGAACAGCACCAGCTTGTTGAAAGCGGTGTAAGTCTCCATATGCTCGCGCACTTCCTGCTGCGTTGCCTCGGCCATGTGTCTCCCCGAAGTAAGATATTCGTGACGGTCTTATAATCGACTAGGGCTCGGCCGAGAAGAGCAGGGTTGCTCCGGGGGCTACACCCTTCACGGACACTTTGCCGCCGTCCACGGTGATCCGGCCCTCGGCGAACCAGCGCACGACCTCGGGATAGAGCCGATGCTCCTGGCGCAGAATGCGGGCGGCCAGGCTGTCTGCTGTGTCGCCGGGCAGAACCGGCACGGCGGCCTGGGCGATGATCGGGCCGGAATCGAGTTCGGGCGTGACCAGGTGCACGGTGCAGCCGCTGATGCGTGCGCCGGCGTCGATCGCCTGCTGCTGCACGTGCAGGCCCTTGAAGGAGGGCAGCAACGAGGGGTGGATGTTGACGATGCGGCCCTTCCAGCGGGTCGGGAACCACGGGCTCTGGATGCGCATGAAGCCGGCCAAGGCGACCAGTTGCACGTCGTGCTTCTCGAGTTCGGCCGATACCGCACGATCGAAGCTCTCGCGGTCCGGATAGGCCTTGTGCGGGATCGCCACCGTGGCAATCCCGGCACCGCGGGCGATATCGAGGCCGGCGGCGTCGGCCACGTTGCTCACCACCACGGCGATCTCGGCGGGATAGTCGGCGGCTTCGGCGGCCTTGATCAACGCGGCCATGTTCGAGCCGCGCCCCGAGATCAGGATGCCGACCTTCAGCTTCGCCATAAGGTCTCGGCGTGCTCGACGATGCAGTCGGCTTCCTGAGGGCCGCTCTCGATGACGCCTACTTCGTTCACGGTCTCGCCGGCATCGGCAAGAACCTTCGCGACGTTCGCGGCATCCTGGCGGGCCACGACGACGATCATGCCAAGTCCGCAGTTGAAGGTCCGGAGCATGTCGTCGGTCGGGACCTGGCCGGTCTTCTTGAGCCACGGGAACACGGCTGGCGCCGTCCAGCGCCGGGCATCGAGCCGCGCGCGGGTGCCGTCGGGCAGGCAGCGCGGTACGTTGCCGGGCAGCCCGCCGCCAGTAATGTGGGCCAGGCCCTTGATCGCGCCAGTACCGCGAATAGCAGCGAGCAGGGGCTTCACGTAGATCCGCGTCGGCTCCATCAGCGCCTTCGCGTCGTGTGGCCCTCGCTCCATGATCTTGCGCACCAGCGAGAATCCGTTCGAATGCACGCCGCTCGACGCAAGTCCCAGCACGACGTCGCCGGCTGCGATGTCGCTGCGCGGCAACAATTGGTCGCGTTCGGCAGCGCCGACGACGAAGCCGGCCAGATCGTAGTCGCCCTCGCTGTACATGCCGGGCATCTCGGCGGTTTCTCCGCCGATCAGCGCGCAGCCCGCACGCCGGCAGCCCTCGGCGATGCCCGCGACGACTCGCCGGCCGGCTTCGACATCGAGTTTCCCGGTGGCGTAGTAATCGAGAAAGAACAGCGGTTCGGCGCCCTGGACCACGATGTCGTTGACGCACATCGCCACCAGGTCGATTCCGACGGTGTCCGGGTTTTTCGTCTCGATCGCGACCTTGAGCTTGGTGCCGACGCCATCTGTACCGGAGACGAGGATCGGATCCCGGAAGCCGGCCGCCCTGAGGTCGAACAGTCCGCCGAAACCGCCGAGGCCGCCCATGACGCCCTTGCGGTCCGTGCTTTTCGCAAGCGGCTTGATGTGCTCGACGAGATCGTCGCCCGCATCGATGTCGACGCCGGCTTCCTTGTAGGTCAGGGGCGGACGGTTATGTCCGCCCTTCGCGTCGTCTGGGGCGTCGGGCTTCAAGCCGGGCTCATTCGTGCTAAACAGGTGGCGCGAACATAGCCAAAAACCGGACCCCCGCAATGCCGCCTGCTCGATGGTTTTTTAGCCGGTTATCCACGATTCTGGTTGCGGCCGCAGCCTTTGTCGCAGGCGGAGCCCAGGCCCAGGTCACCACCGCCGGCAATACCTTCACCATCACAGGTGTCGATGTCGATGTGACCGGCCCCGACGCCATCAAGGCGCGCGAACAGGGCATTCGAGAGGCCCAGGGCAAGGCAGTGAAGCTGCTGATCGAGCGAATGGTAGCTCCGGAGGACCGCTCCAAGGTGCCGCCGCTAGGCACCGGACAACTCGACGCGATGGTGCGTGGCGTCGAGTTTGCCAACGAGCGCAGCGCGCCCAACCGCTACATCGCCACCCTCAGCATCGTGTTCGCCGCCGATCCGGTGAAGGCCTGGCTTTCCCAGGGGGGCATATCCGTGGTCGAGACCGTGGCGCGCGCTGCTCTCGTCATTCCCCTGTGGAAGGGCCGCAACGGTGTCGAACCGCTAGACGATCGTAATCCGTGGCGCGACGCGTGGACCAAGCTCGATACGACGGCGAGCGCTGTACCGATCCGCGTCGTGCGCGGCGACCAGATCGACCAGGATGCCGTCGGGGTCGAGGAACTGTTCGTCGGCGACGTCGCGGCACTCGCGCGTCTGAACGAGCGCTACAGCGCGCCGACCGTCATCGTCGCCACCGTCGAAGGCAGCCGTGACGGCGGGCCATTGTCGATCGGCGGCATCCGGTATGATGCCCAGACCGGTGCTCGGAGTGAGATCGGCCGCCAGTCGGTGGCCGGCGTTGCGCAACTCGACGACGCAGCCAAACAGATGCATGCCCGCCTGGAGCAGGCCTGGCGAAGCGTCGCGATGGTGCGGCGCGACTCCCAAGCCGCGATCGACGTGATGGTGCCGATCCGCACACTCGGTGACTGGGTACAAGTGCGCCAGCGGCTGGGGTCGGTGCCAGCGATCAAGAACGTTACGGTGAAGACGCTCGAGTCCGATCGCGCCGATTTGAAGCTCGAGTATTTCGGCAGCGCCGAGGAGCTGCAGAAGACCTTGGCGCAGGTCGGTCTGTCGTTGGCCAAGGATGCCGACCAGTGGCGCCTGCAGGCCCGCTGACGTGACTGCTTCGGCGACCGCGAACCGATGGCGGTTCTGGCTGGGCGCCGCCGCGGCATTCCTGCTGATACTCTGGTTGTTGAACGACATCCTGCTGCCATTCGTTGTTGGGGCGGTGGTGGCGTATTTCTTCGATCCGGTGGTTCACAGGCTGCAGCGCAGCGGCCTGTCGCGCATGTGGGCGACGACGACGGTGACCATCATTTCCGCACTGATCGCAGTCGGTGTCGCATTTGCGGTTCTGCCGCCGCCGTTCGGCCAGATCGAGGCGCTTGTCGCCAGGGCGCCGCAATATGCCGCCCAGGCGGCGATGAAGATCCAGCCTCTGATCGAGCCGCTGCGCATCAAGCTCGGTCTGCCGCCGCTCAGCCTGCATGAGCTTCAGGCCGAGGCGACCCAATGGGCCGGCCAGGCATTTGGCATGCTGGGTACAGTGGCAGGCCGCGTCGCCCAGCGCAGCGCGGCGGTGATCAATCTGCTCGGTCTGCTGTTTATCACACCGGTGGTCACGTTTTACCTGCTGCGAGACTGGGAGCAGGTAATGGCTGCCATCGACGATGCGCTGCCGCGGGACCATGCCGGCGCAATCCGGGCACTCGCCCAGGCATCCAATGCTGCTGTCGCAGGTTACATTCGCGGCCAGGCGCTGGTCTGTGTTTGCCTGGGAACGCTCTACGGCGTCGGCCTGACTATCGCCGGTCTGCAGTTCGGCTTCGTCATCGGCCTGGTCGCGGGACTGATTTCCTTCATTCCTTTCGTCGGGACCCTGGTGGGGGCGACCGTGTCAATCGGCATGGCGATCGCACAGTTCGCGCCAGACTGGATCGGCGTGTTCAAGGTCGCGGTGGTGTTTTTGATTGGCCATCTACTGGAAGGCAACGTGCTTTCTCCCAAGCTGGTCGGTGACCGGGTCGGGTTGCATCCGGTCTGGATCATGTTTGCCTTGCTGGCTGGCGGTTCGCTGTTTGGTTTCGTCGGCGTGCTCATCGCTGTGCCGGTTGCGGCCGTGATCGGCGTCATCGCCCGCTATCTGATCGGCCGATATCGCGACAGCGCTATCTACCGCGGCATCCATCCGGGCTGATTCATCATGCCCAGTCAGCTCACGCTGGATCTGGCGTTACCGCCGCCGACCTACGCCCGGGAAGACTTCGTCGTCGCCACCGGCAACCGCGAGGCACTCGCCTGGATTGATCGGTGGCCGGATTGGCCCGCGCCGGCCCTGGCGCTGCACGGCCCGGCGGGCTGCGGCAAGACTCATCTGGGGCGCATCTGGGCGGCGCGTGCGACTGCGCGGCTGTTGGCGGGCAGCGACCTCGACGGCAAGAGCGTGGCCGACCTGACTGCGTTGGTTGAAATCTCGCCAGAGTTGTTGGTTGATCAGGCGAATGCGGCACCTGAGCGTGCCTTGTTCCATCTCTACAATCTGCTGCGCGAGCGGCGCGGACACATGCTGATCCTGTCGATCGAGCCACCGGCGCGCTGGCCGATCGCCTTGCCGGATCTTGCCTCGCGGCTGCGGGCGGCTCCTGCAGTTGCTGTCGAGGCGCCGGACGACGAATTGCTGGGCTCGATCATCCTGAAGCAGCTCTCTGACAGGCAATTGCACGCCGGAGCGGGTGTCGTGCAGTATCTTGTCTCGCGCATGGAGCGGTCGGGCGACGCGGCGCGTCGCGTGGTTGCCGCTCTCGACCGCAAGGCCCTTGCCGAGCGTCGAGAAATTGATCGCCGACTGGCAGCCGACGTGTTGACCGAGCTTTCGGGAGGATAACGATGAAGAGACTGCTGCTGCTGCCGGCGGCACTGGCCGTGCTCGTCCAGGCGTCGCTGACGACTGGCGCCTCGGCCCAGGATTCAAAGCTCTTCGGCACTTGGCTTACGGCGTCGGGGACGGCGCAGATAAAGATCGTTTCATGCTCCGATGCCGCGAGTGGCCCGCTTTGCGGCTTCGTCGTCGGGCTGAAAGATCCCAAGGGTCCGGACGGCAAGAGCGTGCCCCCCGAGGAAGCGACCGATTTTCGCAATGGCGATCCAAAGCTTCGCGAGCGAAAGGTGATTGGCATGCCGCTGATCTGGGGGTTCAAGAAAACCGCCGACGCCAATGCCTTCGAAGGAGGCCAGATCTACAACGGTGAGGACGGTAAGATTTACAGTGCGAACATCGACCTCGAGGCGGACGGGCGTTTGAAGTTGCGCGGCTATGTCGGTTCGCCGATGTTCGGCCAGACGCAGTATTGGACGCGCGTGAGCCAATAGCGCGCCGTCCGGCAATCGACAACGGGAGATAACGATGGATATGGGCATCAAGGGCCGCAAGGCGATCGTCTGCGCGGCGAGCAAAGGATTGGGCAAGGGCTGCGCCATGGCGCTGGCGGGTGAGGGCGTGGATCTGGTCATCAACGCGCGCACCAAGAGCGAACTCGAGGCGACAGCTGAGGAAATTCGCAAGAAGCATGGCGTCAAGGTGACGCCGATTGCAGTCGACGTGACGACGGAAGCCGGGCGGAAGCAGGTGCTGGCGGCGTGCCCCGAGCCTGATATCGTCGTCAACAATGCAGGCGGCCCGCCACCGGGAAATTTTCGCGACTGGAATCGCGATGACTGGATCAAGGCGATTGATGCAAACATGCTGACCCCGATCGAATTCATTAAGGCCACGGTCGATGGCATGATGAAGCGTGGGTTCGGACGCATCGTGAACATCACCTCGAGCTCGGTTAAGGCGCCGATCGACATCCTGGGCCTCAGCAATGGCGCGCGTTCCGGCCTCACGGGATTCGTGGCCGGCGTGGCGCGTACGACGATCCGCCATGGCGTGACGATCAACGGACTACTGCCGGGGCCGTTCGATACCGACCGGCTTCGAGGGACGACAAAGGCGCGGGCAGCCAAAGTCGGACGGAGCTTCGAGGAAGAATACGCGGCTGCCGCCAAGGCCCATCCTGCCGGCCGCTTTGGCACCGCCGAGGAGTTCGGCATGATGTGCGCGTTCCTCTGCTCGGTGCATGCCGGCTACATGACCGGCCAGAACGTCCTGATGGATGGCGGCCAATACCCCGGTACTTACTAGGCTCGGCCGGGCTGGGCACCGGTCCGGGGCATGCCGGCTCATGGCGCGCCTCAGGCCGACCTAGCTCGTCGACAGGTCCCGCGGTCGCACGAAGGCCAGCAACTCGGCGGTACCGAGCTCAAGGTCGGACCAGCGATCGATGGGGGCGGCAAGGGCTGCCATCGCGCCAGTCGGGTATTTCTCCCGAAGGGTGGCCAGGGCCGAGCGCCGACCACGCCCCGCCAAACCAGTGGCAAGTTCCCCGATGCCGTCGTTGTGGCCTATGAGCAGCACCCGCTCGACGGCGGTCGGCAGGTCCCGCAAGCGCTCCAGAAGGGCGTCCTCAGAGGCCAGGTAAAGGCCCTTTTCCAGCGAAATCGGCGGGAGAGGGGTGAGGACCTGCTGCAGAGGCGCCAGTGTCTGGCGGGCTCTTATGGCCGTTGAGCACAGGATTTGGTCGGGCAGGGGGCCATGCTTGATGAGGTGCTCGGCCATGGCCCGGGCAGCCCGCTCGCCTCGCCGGTTCAGAGGGCGGTCGTGATCGTTTAGTCCGGGCTCGCCCCAGGCCGATTTTGCATGCCTAAGCAGGAGAATAGTCTTCACGGCCTTGTCCAAAAAATCCTTCTAAAACAATAGATTATCTAATTGCCATGACACCGTCATGCAGAGGCGTTACCGTTCAATGCGTAACCACTCGGGATAACCCCGCTCCCCCATGGACGCTCTCAGCACTGCCACCCCCGTCGATCAGGCTGCCGCCATAACGGCCGACAGTCCACGGCGTTTCATCAACCGTGAGCTTTCCTGGCTGGCGTTCAACACCCGTGTGCTAGAGGAAGCCGGAAAGGGATCCCGTCATCCGCTTCTCGAGCGCGTGCGTTTTCTGTCGATTTCGGCCGACAACCTCGACGAATTCTACATGGTGCGTGTGGCGGGTCTGGTCGACATGCTGCCCAACCGGTCGACGATGCTGAGCGACGACGGGCTGACGCCCGGCGAGCAACTTGCGGCGATCCGTGAACGCGCCTCGATCCTGATGGCGGGGCAGCAGAAGGTCTGGGCCAGGCTGCAGGAAGAACTGCGCGAAGCCGGCATCGCCGTGCTGTCGGGGGTCGAACTCAGCGACGCCGAGCGAACCTGGCTGGAGCAGTACTTCATCGACCAGGTGTTTCCGATCCTGACACCGCTCGCGATCGATCCGGCACATCCGTTTCCATTTATTCCCAATGGGGGCTTCTCGGCGATACTCAAGCTTCAGCGCAAGGACGACAAGCGCCCGCTGATGGCGCTGCTGCCGCTGCCCAGCCAGGTCGACCGCTTCGTGCGCCTACCTGGCCCGGCGATCCGCTTCCTGCCGCTGGAAGAGCTTATCGAGATCTTCCTGCCGCGTCTGTTCCCCGGATACGAGGTGACCGGGCGCGGTTTCTTCCGCCTGATCCGCGACTCCGACGTCGAGATCAACGAGGAAGCCGAAGATCTCGTGCTGCTCTACGAGAGCGCTCTGAAGCGCCGCCGTCGCGGCGACCTGATTTCGATCGCGGTCGGCAGCGACATGCCAGGCGATCTGCGCGACTTCCTGTTCGATCAGCTCGAGATCGCTGGGCAGACCGTTCACGTGTTTGAGCTAGAGAACATGTTGAACATCGGTGACGTCAAGGCGGTGATCGTCGACGACCGCGCCGACCTGAAATTCACGCCATACAATGCGCGCTTTCCCGAACGCATTCGCGATTTCGGCGGCGACTGCTTTGCGGCTATTCGCGCCAAGGACATTGTCGTCCATCATCCTTACGAGAGCTTCGATGTCGTTGTGCAGTTCCTGCGTCAGGCGGCGCGCGATCCCGCCGTGGTGGCGATCAAGCAGACGCTCTATCGCACCTCGGCCGACTCGCCGATCGTCAAGGAGCTAATCGCGGCGGCCGAGGCCGGCAAGACCGTGACGGCGTTGGTCGAACTTAAGGCGCGATTCGACGAGGAAGCGAACATCCGCTGGGCACGCGACCTTGAGCGTGCCGGCGTCCAGGTTGTGTACGGCTTCATCGATCTTAAGACGCATGCCAAGGTATCGATGGTGGTGAGGCGTGAGGCCCAGTCTATTCGCACCTACGTGCATTTCGGCACCGGCAACTACCACCCGATAACGGCACGCATATATACCGACCTGTCATTCTTCACCTGTGATCCGGCAATGGGGCGCGATGCTGCGCGTCTGTTCAACTTCATGACCGGCTACGCGCGGCCCGAGAAGATGGAAAAGATCTCGTTCGCTCCGGTGACACTGCGCTCGAACATCTTTGCACTCATAGATGCCGAGATCGCCAACGCGAGTGCCGGCAAGCCTGCCGCGATTTGGGCCAAGCTGAACTCTCTGGTCGATTCCGGCATGATCGATCGGCTGTACGCCGCCTCGAAGGCGGGCGTACATGTCGACTTGGTGATTCGCGGCATCTGCTGCCTGAGGCCGGGGGTGCCCGGGTTGAGCGAGAACATCCGCGTCAAGAGCATGATTGGCCGTTTCCTCGAGCATGCGCGCATCGTCTGCTTCGCCAATGGCAAGCCGCTACCCTCGGCCGAGGCGAAGGTCTTCATCTCGTCAGCCGACTGGATGCCACGCAATCTCGACCGTCGGGTGGAGCTGTTCTGTCCGGTTGAGAACTCAACAGTGCATGAGCAGGTTCTCGATCAGATCATGGTCGCCAATCTGAAGGATGACGGACAGAGCTGGAGCATGTCGCCAGACGGCATCTACCGGAGGCTGAAGCCGGGCAAGGACCCGTTCATCGCCCATCACTATTTCATGACCAACCCGTCGCTGTCCGGCCGCGGCAGCGCGCTGAAATTGAGCGGCGCCGTGCCACGGCTGGTTCTGAGTTCCTGACTCCCGTGCCTGCGCCAACCCGCGCAGGGACAGGCCTGTATTTGACGCTGCAATCCCATCGGCTTTCGGCTAGAGGGAGCGCGCATGGACGGCGAACGGACGGCGGGCGCTAGCGTCGGCTCGAGCAGAGAGACTCGAGCGGGAGAGAGCGGGCGAGTCGGCATCATCGACGTCGGCTCCAATTCGATACGCCTCGTGGTTTACGAACGCGCCAGTCGCGCGCCGTTGCCGGTTTTCAACGAAAAAGTGCTATGTGGGCTCGCCCGCGGCCTCGACGCGACCGGCCGGCTGAATGCGCAGGGCGTCGAGATGGCGTTGGCCAACATCGACCGCTTCCACACGCTCGCCCACAACATGAAGGTCACGTCGCTCGACTTGCTGGCGACGGCCGCGGTGCGCGACGCTGCCGACGGCGCCGACTTCATGCGCCAGCTCGAGCAGCGGCCGGGCATCAAGGCGCACATCGTGAGCGGTATGGACGAGGCGCAGTTCTCGGGGTTCGGCGTGATGTGCGGCATGCCGGACGCCTCGGGCGTGATGGGCGACCTCGGCGGTGGCAGTCTCGAACTGGTGGCGCTGGGGCAGGGAAGGATCGGCTCGTCGAGCACACTTCCCATCGGCCCGCTGCGACTGATGTCGTCCGGCAAGAGCGATCCCAAGCGCATCGTGGTCAACGCGATCGACGACGTGAAGTGGCTGCGCGAAGAGACCGGCAAGACCTTCTACGCTGTGGGCGGCGCATGGCGCTCCTTCGCGCGCTTGCACATGGAACAGGCGGGTTATCCGCTGCACATCATCCATCATTACGACATCCCGGCCGACGAGGCGCGTGCGGTCGCCCGCCTGATCGCAGTCCAGAGCGCAAAATCGCTCGAAAAGATGCCGG